>NZ_AFAL01000409.1 GCF_000193225.1 Verminephrobacter aporrectodeae subsp. tuberculatae At4
CATCCCGACGCCCCTGCTGCGCCAGGCACTGGACCTGGGGGCCAAGACTGCGGCGCTGCGCGATGCAGTGACGCGCGTTCTGGGCGCGCGCGGCCGCTGGCTCGCGCTGCAGGACGCCTCCTGGTCCTACGCCAGGTCGGCTGCGGACGGGGACGACGCAGCGAAATGGAACTTCGGCTCGCTCCAACAGCGCACCGACGTTCTGCAGCGCCAACGCCAGTGCGCTCCCGACGCGGCGCGCGCGCGCCTGTTGGACGGAATCAAACAGCAGCCACCCGGCGAGCGGGCAGTCCTGCTCGGCACCCTGCGCGTGAATCTCTCGCTGCGCGACGAGCCCGATCTCCAAAAGCTCCTGTCGGATCGCAAACACGAACCCCGGCGCGTCGTGGTCGGCCTGCTCGCATCCCTGCCGCAGAGTGCTTTCGCGCAGCGGATGCAGTTCCGCCTGGCAACATTGCTGAAGAAAAAGAAAGGGCTTTTCGGAGGATCGTGGGAAATCGATCCGCCCGAACGGTTTGAGGAGGGTTGGAAGTCCGACGGCCTGCTGTCGGAAAAGCCCGCCGGACAGCCACTCGGCGAACGCGCCTGGTGGCTGCTGCAGCTGGTCGCATCGACGCGGCCCGCGTGGTGGTGCGAGCACACCGGTTTGCCGCCGGACAAGCTGGTCCGTTGGGCCGCGCAGGGCCTCTGGGCCGATTCGCTCATCGGAGGGTGGCTCCAGGCCCTCGAGGTCATGGACGCCCCGGGCTGGCCCCAGGCGCTGTTGCGGCACGCGCGCGAGCAAGACCAGCGGCGCGCCAGAGACATGCTCATGCAGCGGATTTCCGCTTCCGAACAGGATGCGGCCTGGCTGCGCCAACTGGCATCGGACGGCGCGATAAGCGTTGCCCAGAGTGTGCTGGACTGCCCCACGGGTCAGAGCGTCTCTGCCGCGCTGTCGAAGGCCCTCGTGGCCGGCCTCCTCGGCGAATACGCGCAGGAGAAAAACGCCTGGTACACGCATTTAATTTTGCCCCACACCCTGCCCGAAATCGTCTGTGTCCTCGACCCCGGCGCGCTCGGCCCGCTGCAGAACCTGCCTGTCCCCGAGGGGGCTGGCGCGTCGATACAGAAGGCCCTGCGGCAGACCCAGACCAACATCCAGATCCGCTTGGCGTTCCCCGCGTGGATCGCCACTGCACCCGATTCGACCCCACCCGAGCACACAGCACCATGAGCCAACTTCTCCGCCACCACGCCGAACAGGTCTTCGCCCAGGAGATCGAAGAACTGATCGCGCAAGACACGCATCAGCGCCCGCAGAACTGGAAGATGTCGCCCTGGGCCGTGGTGACCTACCTGGTCGGCGGCAAACTGCAAAATGGTTTCGCCGTCACGCCCAAGTACATCGGCCAGCGGCGCCTCATGGAAATCGCGGTTTCCACGCTGACCACCGACCGCGCGCTGCTGCTGTACGGCGTTCCCGGAACCGCCAAGTCGATCGTCTCCGAGCACTTGGCCGCCGCCATCTGTGGCGACTCGACACGCCTCATCCAGGGCACGGCCGGAACCAGCGAGGAGCAAATCCGCTACGGCTGGAACTACGCGCTGTTGCTGTCCCAAGGGCCCAGCGATGCGGCGCTTGTCCCCAGCCCCCTGATGAACGCCATGCGGGACGGGGCGATCTGCCGCATCGAGGAGCTGACGCGCATTCCTGCCGACGTGCAGGACACGCTGATCACGGTCTTGTCAGAAAAAACCATGCCGGTTGCGGAGCTGAACTCCGAAGTCCAGGCGGTGCGCGGCTTCTCGGTGATCGCCACGGCAAACAACCGCGACAAGGGCGTGAACGAGCTGTCGAGCGCCCTGAAGCGGCGCTTCAACACCGTGATCCTGCCCGTGCCGGCAAGCGAAGACGAGGAGGTCCGGATCGTCGTCCAGCGCGTCACCGAAATGGGTCGCGCGCTCGAACTCCCCGCAGAGGTGCCCGCGCTCAAGGAGATCCGCCGGGTGGTCCAGATCTTTCGCGAGCTACGCAATGGCCACACCGAAGATGGCCGATCCAAGGTAAAGACGCCTTCCGGAACGCTTTCCTCGGCGGAGGCCATCTCCGTGCTCACGAATGGCATGTCCCTGGCGGCGCACTTCGGCGACGGCGAATTGCGCGCCGACGACATCGCCAGCGCAATGATCGGCGCCATCGTTCAGGACCCGGTCCAGGACGCCGTGGTCTTCGGCGAGTACCTGGACACGATCGTCAAGGAGCGTTCGGGCTGGGCCGATCTGTATCGCGCGCTGCGCGAGCGCGTCTGAAGGGCGACGCAGTCGGCACCATGACCGGACCCGCATCCCCATTCCACATCTTCGGCATCCGGCACCACGGACCGGGGTGCGCGCGCACGCTCGTGCGCACGCTCGACGCGCTCGCGCCCGACTGCATCCTCGTCGAAGGCCCGCCCGAGGCGAACGACATGCTCGGGTACATCGCGCACGCGCAGATGGAGCCGCCCGTCGCCCTGCTCGTGCACGCGAGGGACGACACGGCCAACTCCTTGTTCTATCCGCTCGCCGAGTTCTCGCCCGAATGGCAGGCCCTGCGTTGGGCGCTCGCGCACGCCGTCCCGGCCCGGTTCATGGATCTGCCAGCGGCGAACATCCTGGCCCTGCGCCCCGAAGCGGCTGCGCAGATCGAGCCCGCGGCAGACGCGCAGCCGGACCCCGACCAGGCGCTGCCCGAGCCCTGCGCGCCTGCGGCCGATGCATCCAATGCCGATGCCGATGCCGACATCAACACCGACGCCACCGATCAGCAGCCTTGGTCGAACGATCCCCTGGACTGCCTCGCCCAAGCCGCGGGCCACGCCGACGGCGAGGCCTGGTGGAATCACCTGGTCGAGGAACGCGGCGAGGGGCAGGACCTCTTCCTGGCCATCGCAGAAGCCATGCGCGCCCTGCGCGAGCAGTTGCCCGATGGCCTGCACCGCAGCGCAGACGACACCCGGCACGAGACGCTGCGCGAAGCGCATATGCGCCAGACCATGCGCCAAGCCCTGAAGGACGGGTTCGGCCGCATCGCCGTGGTCTGCGGGGCATGGCACCTGCCGGCCCTGGAGGCGCATCCCCCGGCAAAGGCGGATGCCGCGCTGCTCAAGGGGCTGCCTGCGACCAAGACGAGCGCCACCTGGGTGCCCTGGACTTACCCGCACCTGAGCCGCACCAGCGGCTATGGGGCGGGCGTCCATGCGCCCGGCTGGTACGAGCACCTGTGGTCGCACGACCCCGCGCTCAGCCCGCGCTCGGTCGCGTGGCTCGCGCACGTCGCCGCCCTGCTGCGCAGCAAGGACATCGACTGCTCGTCGGCGCACATCATCGAAGCCGCGCGCCTGGCGGATACGCTCGGCACGCTGCGTGGCCGGCGGGCGCCGGGCCTGGAAGAGATCAACGAAGCCATCGTGAGCGTCATCTGCATGGGCAACACCGCGCCCATGCAGCTGATCGGGACGCAGCTGATCGTCGGCGAGCGCATCGGGCGTGTTCCGGACACCGTCCCCATGGTCCCGCTGCAACAGGACTGCGAACAATCGCAAAAACGGCTGCGCCTGCGGCCGCAAGCGCTCGCCAAGATCCACGAACTCGATCTGCGCAACGAGACCGACCTGGCCCGCAGCCAGTTGCTGCACCGCCTGCGCATCCTCGGCGTGGACTGGGGGACGCCCAAGGGCGCAGGAAGCACGCGCGGAACCTTCAAGGAAGTCTGGGAACTGGAGTGGGCGCCGGGGTTCTCCGTCGCGCTCATCGAGGCCAGCCGCTGGGGCGCGAACCTCGAAGTGGCCGCAAGCGCCAAGCTCGTCGACGCGTGCCGCAGCACCGAGGAGCTCACGGAACTTGCCCAGGCCATCGACAAGGTCTTGCTCGCGGATCTGAAGTCGGCCGTCGGACCGGTGACCTCGGCCCTGGAGAATCGCGCGTCGCTCACGGGGGACGTGGGTCAGCTTCTCGCCGCGATCGCTCCTCTGGCGAACATCCACCGCTATGGCAGCGTGCGCAAGCTCGATACCGCCGTCGTCGCACGGGTTCTCGACGGCATCATCGTGCGCGCCGGAGTCGGTCTCCTGGCCGCCTGCAGCGGCATCGCGCAGGACCTCGCGCAGGCGCTGCGCGAGCACATTCTGGCTGCGCACGCGGCGATCGGCATGCGCCAGGACGCGCAGCTGTGGGCAGACTGGTCCCGCGCGCTCGGTTGCGTGGCGCGCACCGAAACGGCCGACGCCCTTTTGCGCGGCATGTCCTGCCGCCTGCTGTTCGACGCGCAGGTCTTCGACGGCGCGCAGGTGGCGCAGCAGCTCGCACGGAATCTTTCGCCGGCCAACGACCCCTTGCGGGCGAGCAACTGGCTCGATGGATTCCTCAACCGCAACGCCCTGGTCCTGCTGCACGACACGGCGCTCTGGAGCCTGGTCGATGACTGGGTCGCGACGCTTGCGCCAGAGCCTTTCATCAGCATTCTTCCCCTCGTCCGGCGCACTTTCTCGGCCTTTGACAAGACCGCGCGCAGCAGCCTGGGCCAGCTTGCCGCGCGCGAAGTCAGCGCGCCCGCCCTCCCCCGTGCAAGGCTTTTCTGGAACGAGGAGCGGGCCGCGCAGGCCCTGCCCGTCCTGGCCAAAATCTTCGGAATCACCGCATGAACGAGCCCATGGACAACGACGACCCGCTGCGCGCCGACACGGCCGGGCGCCTGCAACGCTGGCGCCTCATTCTCGGAACCGAGGCCGAGGAAAGCTGCGGCAAGCCCGACGGCTCGTTCGACGAAATCGACAAGGCCCTTGCCACGCTGTACGAGCCTGACGGACAAGCAGCTTTTGGCAAGGGTCGCCGCAGGACCGCTGTCGCCCGCTGGCTGGGCGACATTCGCAAGTACTTCCCCTCGGCGGTCGTGCAGGTGATGCAACACGACGCCATGGAGCGCTTGAACCTGCGCGAACTGCTTGTCCAACCTGAAATGCTCGGACACGTTGTGCCGGACGTTCATCTCGTGGCGGACATCATGGCGCTCAGCGGGGTCATCCCCGAGGAGACCAAACACACTGCGCGGATCGTGGTGCGCAAGGTCGTCGACGAACTCATGCAAAAGCTCGCAGCGCCAATGCGGATGGCGGTTTCCGGGGGCATCAACCGCAGCGTGCGCAACAACCGGCCCCGGTTTGCCGAAATCGACTGGAACCGGACGATTCGCGCCAACCTGCGCCACTACCAAGCGGCGTACCGCAGCATCGTCCCGGAACGCCTCATCGGCTTCGGCCGCAAGATGCGCAGACCGCAGCGCGAAGTGCATCTGGTCATAGACCAAAGCGGATCGATGGCCCACTCCATCGTCTACAGCTCGATCTTCGGCGCGGTCATGGCGTCCATGCCGGTGCTCATGACCCGCCTGGTCCTGTTCGACACGCACGTCGTGGACATGACCGATGCACTCGAAGACCCCGTTGACCTCCTCTTTGGCGTCCAGTTGGGTGGCGGCACCGCCATCGAAGGGGCCGTGGGCTACGCACAGGGCCACATCCGCGATCCGCGCAACGCGATCATGGTGCTCATCTCGGACCTCTACGATAGCGAGGTGAGCGCCAAGCTGATCGCCCGCGCCATGGAACTGCTGGCGTCGGGCGTGCAACTCATCGTCCTGCTGGCGCTTTCGGACGAGGGCAAGCCAACCTACGACCAGGCGCTTGCCGCCAAACTGGCCGCCATCGGCGCTCCCTGCTTCGCCTGCACGCCCGCGCATTTCCCGGGGCTCATGGCCGCCGCAATCAAGCGCGAGGACGTGAATATTTTTGCTTCCAAAGCAGGAATGGTCACGGTCGCGCCCGAGCAGCAGTCATTGCGCCAAACCGCGTAGCCGCCCCACCCCCCCCCCGCACGCCGGAGTCCATTGGCACAGGGGACGATTCCGCGGGCCCCGTGCGCATGGCGGATCTCCACCCGGTTGCGGCCAGCGCAACACCAAGGGTTTTTCCGAGTTCAAATCGCACCCAGATCCCGCTCATTCGTTACTTGAGTAACGTACAATTGGCGACTATTACTGCAAGCCAAGCGCAAGAACACCGGCCGGCGAGCCGGGCCAGCGCACCAGACCCCGGGTGTCACCGCACAGCGTGTGGCTGATTGCCACAGGCGTGGTGATGCCACCGCATCGCCAAGCGTTCCCGGGAATCACCCTCTCTCAGACCCCTGTGCGCAAAGAGTAATCCATGAACCAACACCGCCATCGCATCATCTTCAACCAAGCGCGCGGCATCCTGATGGCCGTCGCCGAAACGGCGCGGGGCCATGGCGGGGCAGGTGGCGAAGCGCCGGCCCCCGGGCACGCATCGCACGGCAAGCCGCACGCCTTGCTTGCAACGATCAAACCGCTGACCTTCCTGGTCTGGGGTTTGCTCGGGCTGGTCATGGCCCCCGTGGCCCGGGCGCAAATCATTGCGGACCCGAATGCCCCCGGAAATCAACGCGCGACGGTCCTGTCCGCGCCCAACACGGTGCCGCTGGTGAATGTCCAAACGCCCAGCGCCGCGGGGGTTTCGCGCAATACCTACAGCCAATTCGACGTGCAGCCGCAGGGGGCGATCCTGAACAACAGCCGGACCAACGTGCAAACCCAACTCGGCGGTTGGGTTCAGGGAAACCCCTGGATGGCCAAGGGCAGCGCGCGCGTGATCCTGAATGAAGTCCATTCCAGCAACCCGAGCCTGCTGCGCGGCTACGTGGAGGTCGCCGGGCAGCGCGCGCAGGTCGTGATTGCGAATCCCTCGGGGGTGGGCTGCGACGGCTGTGGCTTCATCAACGCGCAGCGCGCCACGGTCACCACAGGCACGCCGCTCATGAACGGCGGCAACCTGGAGGGGTTTCGCGTGCAGCGTGGCACGGTGACGGTCACGGGCCATGGCATGGACGCCAAGAGCACCGATTACACCGACCTGATCGCCCGGGCCGTGCAGGCCCATGCGGGCATTTGGGCCAAGGAGTTGAAGGTGCTCGCGGGCGCCAACCAGGTCCGCGTGGATCCAGGCACCGGCGACTCCAGCGTGGGCCAGACCATGGCCGGCACGGGCACGGGCACGGCCCCGGGGTTTGCCATGGACAGCGCGCAGCTCGGCGGGATGTACGCCGAAAAAATCACT
This sequence comes from Verminephrobacter aporrectodeae subsp. tuberculatae At4, assembly GCF_000193225.1. Lineage (GTDB taxonomy): Bacteria > Pseudomonadota > Gammaproteobacteria > Burkholderiales > Burkholderiaceae_C > Acidovorax > Acidovorax aporrectodeae. Next base: position 7,152 of record NZ_AFAL01000409.1, read on the forward strand.
TTATTGGCAACCGAGGCGGGCGTTGGCGTGCGCAACGCGGGCAAGCTCTACGCCAGCGCGGGGGACGTGCTCATCAGCGCCGACGGCCAGTTGCAGAACGCGGGGCAGATCACCAGCAGCGCGCAGACCCGGATCGACACGCAGCAGGGCGTGCAGAACACGGGCACCATCCACGCCCGGGGCAACGCCGAAATCACCACCCGCGCAGACATCGACAACCGGGGCGTTCTCGCCGCGCAGGGCGACACCACGCTGAATGCGACCGGTGCGCGGAGCCAAATCACCAGCCACAGCGGCTCCGTGCTGGGCGCGGGCGTGCGCACCGACGGCAGTCTGGGCACAACCGGCACGCTCAGCGCGAACGCCAGCCAGTCCATCGCAGCGCATGGACAAAACCTGAGCGGCGGCGATCAGCGCCTGAGCGCAGGAGCCATCGATCTGTCGGGCAGCCAAACCAGTGCGCGCAATCTCTCAGCGACAGCCAGCCAGGGGGACATCCATTTCGCCAACGCCACGGTCGTGGTCAGCCAAACACTGAGCGCGAACGCGCACCAGACGCTGCGCACCGATGGGGCCCAGGTCTCGGCCGAGCAAATCCATGCGCGGGCCCACGACCTCTCGAACGTGGACGGCCAGATCGCCCAAACGGGCCAGGCCGACATGGCGCTCGATTTACCGGGAAACCTGGACAACACCCGAGGTCGCTTAGCGAGCAACAGCAGCAACATAAACATCCGCGCCAACACGCTGACGAATACGCAGGGCCGGATCGAGCACGCGGGCACGGGCACGCTGGCGATCGGGGCCACTGCGCTGCGTGGTGCCCAGGGCACGATCTCCAGCCATGGCGCCCTGGATCTGACGGCCCCTTCCGCGGTGCTCGATCGGGCCACGACAACCGCCCGGCAACTGAATATCCGCAGCACCCGGCTCTCGCACCGGGGCGGCCGCATGACGCATACCGGCAGCGATGCGGCCCACATTGCCGCGAGCCAGCAACTGGATAACACCGGGGGCACGATCTCCAGCCATGGCGCGACCACGCTGACCGTCGGTGCGCTGAAGAACCAGGGCGGCAGCATACAGACGGCGGGGTCTGAGGACGCGCACCTCACGATCACGGCCAGCGCCGGGATCGACAACGGCAACGCGGGCAGCATTTCCAGCAGCGGCAACGCGGCGATTGCGGCGCAGAGCATCGACAACACCGAGGGCAAAATCAGCGCCGGGCAAGCGCTGACCGTGCGTGCCACGCAGGCCATCGAGAACACCCGCGGCACGATCGCAGCCACGGACCAGCTCAGCCTGAGCGCGAATCAAATCAACAACCAGGCGGGCACCATCGGCTCCGTCCAGGGCGGGGTCGAACTCACGGTCCAGGGCGGCGCGCTGAACAACCGGGAAGGGCGCATCGAAGCCGCGCAGGCAACGACGATTTCCGCATCGGGAATCACCAACACCGATGGCGTGATCTCGGGAAAGACCCTGAGCGCCAACAGCCAGAACCAGAGCTTCGACAACACGCGCGGCAAGTTGATCGCAACGGGCACGCAGGAGACCGACACGCTGGCCGTTCGGAGCGGGGCCCTGACGAACGACGGCGGTCTGATCCAGGGCGCATCCGCATTGACAGTCGATACCCACGGCCAGACGCTGCGCAACACCCAATCGGGGAGCAGCGGCGGCATCGTGGGCCAAAGCAGCGTGCATCTGCGCACGGGCGACCTCGACAACCAGGCGGGCTATATCGGAAGCAAGGCCGCGCTGCGCATCGACGGCGCGGCGCTCACGAATACGCAGGCCGGCAAAATCGTCAGCAGCGCAGCCGCGGCGATCCACGCCGACTCCCTGGACAACCAAGGCGGGCAGGTCCAGGCCGTAGGCGATATCGACCTTCGCCTGCGCGGCAGCCTGGACAACACCGGCAGCCTGCTGCGCTCCGGTCAGCAACTGCGCATCGACGCGGAAAGCTTGCGCAACGCCAACACCCGCGGGGACAACCAGGGTCTGGAAGGCAAGGACCTGGTCCTGCGCGCCGCCCACATCGACAACACCGCAGGCGCAATCCGCTCGAGCAACGACGTGACCCTGACCAGCAGCGCAAGCCTGAACAACGCGCAAGGGCTGATCAGCGCAAGGAATACCCTGACCCTCCAGGACACCGGGGCCACCAAGGCGCTGGCGATCACGAATACCGGGGGGACGCTGATTGCCGATCGGCAACTCAGCGTCCACAGCGCCAGCCTCTCTGGCGACGGGGAGGCCATGAGCCTGGGTGATTTGCACATCCAGCTGAGCCAAAGCCACGTGAACGCCGGCAGGATCGTGGCCAATGGCAACGCCCGCGTGGAAGTCGGCGCCACGTTCACGAACCAGGGCACGCTGACGGCCGGGAACACGCTCGATGTCAGGGCCGCAGACATGGACAACCAGGCGGGCGGCAGCATTTCCGCGAACCGGGTCGAACTGCGAGCCACCGGTGCGTTGGACAACCGGGGCAGCATCAACGCCAGGGAAACGGTGCTCAAAGCCCAGACCCTGAACAACCTGGGCACCGGAAAAATCTATGGGGACCACGTCGCCCTGGGCGCGACCACGGTGACGAATACCGCCGAGGACGGCAAGGCAGCGGTCATTGCCGCGCGCAATCGGCTCGACGTGGGCGCGGACACCATCAACAACCGCGAACACGCCATCCTGTTCAGCGGCGCGGATCTGGCCATCGGCGGCAGCCTCGACGCCAGCGACCGCGCCACCGGGCAGGCCACGGCGCTGAACAACGCGAGCGCCACCATCGAGGCCATAGGCAGCGCGCACATCAGCGCCAAGACCGTCAGCAACACCAACCAGGACTTCCACACCACCATCAAGACCTCGGAAAAAACATTCTTGAGTACCAAGGCACTTGCATCGCCCCCACGGAATGGGGGGACCAGGACTGCAAACCCGCAGGCCCGACCAAGCGCTACGCCGCGGGCACGCCGGGTGTCGAGATCTTCCACGACGAATCCGATCATCTGCGCACCCCGGACAATGGATATGAAATCTGGCTCGCGTACAACTACACGCGCCGCATCCGGGAACCCCATATCGATAAAACGGACCCCGGAAAAATCATCTCCGGCGGCGCCATGCAGATCACGGCGGACACCGTCCACAACGACAAGAGCCAGATCATTGCCGGCGGCAGCATCACCGGCGCCATCGGCAAGCTGAACAACACGGACGCCAAAGGCGAGCGCGTCATCACGGAGATCGGCACCGTGACCACTTACTCGCGGGAGCGCCATAAGGGACGCGACAAGAGCAAAAGCCTCGTCGCGGACTACAAGCCCGCAGACACGGTTGAGGAGGTCTCCCTGGAATCCGTGGTCTACCGCGAAAACGCCGATTCCAGCGCCGGCACGGGCCCCGAGATTGCGCGCCTGTCCACCGATGCCGTGGACCAAACGCCGGACGCGGTGGGCAAGGCCAGCGGCTCCACGCAGGGGGCCCAGCGCCTCACGCCGATCACGGAGGTGGTGCCCGCCGCGCGCAGCAACGCCAGCGGCCCGGCCACCGTGGTGCGCACCGGGGGCATAAACACCACGGTGCCGAACAACAGCCTGTTTGCGCTCACGCCCAATTCCGCAGCGCATTACCTGGTGGAAACCGACCCGGCCTTTGCCAACTACCAAAACTGGCTGGGTTCAGACTACCTGCTGAGCGCCCTGTCCATCGATCCGGCGCGGGTCCAGAAGCGTTTGGGCGACGGCTTCTACGAGCAGAAACTGATCCGCGAGCAGGTCGCGCAGCTCACGGGCCGGCGCTTTCTCGCCGGATACGAAAACGACGAAGCGCAGTACCGGGCCCTGATGAACAGCGGCGTGAGCTTTGCCAAGGCGCATCACCTCGTCCCCGGCGTCGCGCTCTCCGCCGCACAAATGGCGCAGCTAACCAGCGACATTGTCTGGCTGGTAGAAAAAGACATTACCCTGGCCGACGGCAGCACGGCCAAAGCGCTGGTGCCCCAACTCTATGCGCAGGTGCAAAGCGGCGATTTGCAAGCCGGCGGCGCCCTGATTGCGGGCAATAACGTCCAGCTCGATCTGACAGGCAATCTGCTCAATAGCGGAACCATTGCGGGGCGGCAGGTGGTTTCCCTGAGCGCCGAAAACATCGACAACCTCGGCGGACGCATTCTCGGCCAGGACGCACACCTTGCTGCGCGCACCGACCTGAACACCATCGGGGGCAGCATTACCGCCAGCGACAGCCTGGTGGCCACGGCCGGGCGCGACATCAACGTCGAATCCAAGACCCGCACGCAGCACAACGCGCAAGGCAGCCGAACCCACGTCGATCGCGTCGCCGGGCTGTACGTCACGGGCAGCGCAGGAACCCTGTTGGCCAGCGCCGGACGCAACGCGAATCTGATTGCCGCGGCGATCCAGAACCAGGGCAGCGGCGATACCCGCATTACCGCAAAAAACAACGTCAACCTCGGCACGGTCACGCAGGGCCAGAGCGACCACATCGTCTGGAACCACACGACCCAGCGCAGCGATGCGCGCCAGAGCGAAGTGGGCACGCAAATCCAGGCCCAGGGAAACGTGCGCCTGCAAGCGGGCAACGACCTCAACGCCAGGGCCGCCGACGTCACGAGCACGCACGGCGCGCTGACCGCCGTCGCGGGCAACGACGTGAACCTCTCCGCGGGCCAGGCCCGGGCCCAAATCGACGACGCGCGCCAGTCCAGGAGCCGCAGCAGCATTTTCTCCAGCAAGACCACGACCCGGCGCGACACGCTGGATCAGACCACCGCGCAGGCGACGACCTTCTCCGGAAAAACCACGACCATCCTCGCCGACCGGGACATCACCCTCACGGGCAGCAACGCCGTCAGCGACAACGGGACCACGCTTGTCGCAAAAAACAATGTCCGCATCCAGGCAGCGACCAATACCACGCAGGAAAGCCAGTTCAAGGACGAGAAAAAATCCGGCATCTTCAGCGGCGGCGGCCTGAGCGTCACGATCGGCACGCAGCAGCAAAGCACCGACAAGAAAGGGGTTTCCACGACCGCAGCCGCCTCGACGGTGGGCAGCACGCAGGGCGACGTCATCATTCGCGCAGGCCAGAGCTACACCCAAACGGGCAGCGACGTGCTCGCGCCCCAAGGCAATATTGCGATCGACGCCAAACGCATCGAGGTGCTGGAAGCGCGCGAAACCAGCCGCGACCAGACGGAGACCCAATTCAGGCAAAGCGGCCTGACGATTGCGCTCAGCAACCCCGTGACCAACGCCATCCAGACAGCAGAGCAAATGAAGTCTGCGGCGAGCAAGACGAGCGACTCGCGCATGCAGGCACTCGCACTGGCCAGCACGGCGCTCAGCGCCAAAAACGCCATGGACGCCGTGCAGGCCAACCCCGGCGAAGCCGGAGGAATCAACCTGAGCATCAGCATCGGCTCCTCCAGCAGCCAGAGCAATAGCACGCAAACCAGCAACCGGGCCGCAGGATCGACCGTGGCCGCGGGCGGCAACATCAGCATGGTCGCCAGCGGCGCCGGACAGGACAGCAACCTCACGATCCAGGGCAGCACCGCCCGGGCGGGAAACAATATCCAGCTCAGCGCCGACAACAAGGTCAACCTGCTGGCCGCAAAAAACACGACCGAACAACACGGCACGAACAAGAACTCCAGCGCCAGCATCGGGGTGTCGTTTGGCACCGATGGCTTTCTGGTCACGGCCAGCGCCAGCCGCGGCCGCGGCAAGGCCGACGGCAACGACGTGACGTGGACCAACACCCATGTGGACGCCGGCAATCAACTCAGCATCCGCTCGGGCGGAGATACGACCCTCCAAGGCGCGGTCGCAAGCGGCAAGCAGGTCATCGCCGACGTGGGCGGCAATCTGAAAATCGAAAGCCTGCAAGACACCAGCCAATTTGCCAGCACACAGCAAAGCGTCGGTGGGAGCATCTCCGTCGGCGTCGGCAAGGTGGGCGGCAGCCTGAATATCAGCAAGAGCAACGCCAAGGGCGATTTTGCCAGCGTGACCGAGCAATCGGGAATCAAGGCCGGCGACGGCGGATTCCAGATCAACGTCAAAGGCAATACGGACCTCAAGGGCGCCGTCATCACCAGCACGGACCGGGCCGCGCAAGACGGAAGAAACAGCCTGAATACCGCCACACTCACGCAGAGCGACATCCAGAACCGCGACAACCACGATGCGAGCGGCTTCAGCATTGGCATTTCCTCCAGCGGTGGCGGCAGCGCCGGCATGGGCTCGGACAAGGGCAGCCAGAGCAGCACCACGCAGTCCGGAATCAGCCAAGCGGCCGTCACGATTACCGACAACGCCAAACAGCAGGACCTGACGGGCAAAACCGCAGCAGAAACCGTCGCAACGCTGAACCGCGACGCATCCACGGACAAGAACACCAGCGCAGCCCTGACCCGGGCGCGCGACGGCAACCAGTTGATTGCCGACGTGCAGGCGCAGAGCCAGATTACTGCGGCGTTTGGAGCCAATGCCGCCAAACAGGTGGGACACTACGCGGGCAACAAGGCCAGAGAACTGCGCAGCCAGGGCAACGACGCCGAAGCCAAGAAATGGGACGAAGGCGGCGAATACCGCGTCATATTGCACACCGCAGCCGGGGCGCTCGGGGGCGGACTGCAGGGCGCAGCAGGCGCGGCAGCCAGTGCGACCGCCATGGCCGAAATCGGCAAGGCCATCGACAACATGGACGTGCCGGCCCCCGTCAAGCAGGTCCTGGGCGCCGTGGCCGCCGCGGCCATTGGCACGGCCGCAGGCGGCGGCGCGGGCGCTGCGGCGGCATTCAACACCGATTTGAATAATCGGCAGTTGCATCCCAGCGAAGAGCAGTGGCTCAAGAGCCGGGCCAAAGACTTTGCCAAAAAAGAAGGCATCAGCGAACAACAAGCCATGGAGCGGCTGACGCAGCAAGCGCTCAAGGACGTGGACTATCTGTGGCGCAGCCAGTCCACCGACGGCAACGACGCAGCCGCCCAGGAATTTCTGGCAAGCAGCAAACAGACCTTTACCAATGACCTGGGTGAACAGCAAAGGCTGTTTACGACCAACGGCCAGCAGCTGCTGCGGCCCGAAATGTTCGCCGACACGGCCAACCCGGACTTCTACAAGCAGTTTGCCCAAAGCGGCATCAGCCGCAGCCTGACCGATGGACTGCTCAAGGAGTTCAAGGACTCGGGCATTGACATCAAGAACAGCGCCGCAGACCTTGCGGCAAAAGTCAGGGACAACCCGGGCTTGGTGGCGGACGCGGTTTGGGAGACCGTGAAGAACCTGCCCCAGAGCGTGGTGGACAATTTCAAGGAAACAGGAACAGCCATTGGCGAGGGGGCCGCTGGCCTGACCCAGGAACTGTCGAGCAAGATCAATGCGATCTACGGGACGGACACAGCGGCTGCCCGGAAGGCCATTCTGTTTATCCGAACCACGACGGCGATTATGGGAGCAGGGACCGCCGCGAAGACTGCGACGGGCGCCGTGGAGACTGCGGAAAAAACCGCAGCCGCGATTGGGAAGAAGCTGGATAACGTGCTTGAAGAAGTCAAACCATCTAGTACTTTGGCTTCATCTACCCCCTCGGGATCCGTTTTGACCGATAATACGCATGTTGGTATCGGGAATTTTCTGGGGAACGAGAAATATTCTTTTACCGAATCCGCCAAGAAACATTTGACTGAATTTGTAAAGCATGGAGAGAACGCCGGGCGACTTGCAAGGCCTTACATGAACTCCCCCTTGACTATTCAAGGAATAATGTCAACAGGCAAAGGTATTCCTGACGCGACTTTCAAAGATGGAATGAATTGGAAAGTACCGGGAACATTTAGAGGCTCTCAGGGAACTTGGGAATTGGGCATCAATCCCAATACAGGCGTTGTTTACCATTTTAACTTTAAAAAATGAGCATGAAATTTCTTGTGGAATACACCAGTACTTTGGATAAAAAATCTTTGAAGTACAACATCGAAGAATGTTCTTTTGATACTGAACCATCTATCAAAGAAATAAATTTTGACATTGTTTTGAATAAGATAAATCTTACGGTAGTTGACAATGATAATAAAATAGTTCAGCTTTGGGGGTTTAGTGGTTACAACGAATGGATAAAATCCAATCATGAAGCGCCTCCGTGTCAAAAAGGAATATTAAAGGTATTGGATGACCTTGAGCCTGGTTTTTCTTACTGCGTGAGCAAAGATGACTTTCCTGTTTATGTTAACATTCGAACAGGTTGGGTATGTATCGGAAATCCCGAGGGGAAAGGCAGTGTAGTTGAGTTTATAAATAACTGCATCGCGATTATAGATGATGACAAGGAATTTGTGTCACTTTGGCTAAGGCCTGAAAAATTGCCAAATATTTAATTTAATGCAATGAAATTCGTCGAGATTGAGCACAAGGTGTGTGAAGCATCTATTGAAATCCAGCAGTTTTTGAACGACAAGTCCTTGCTGGATATTTCCATGAGCAAGTAGTGCGAACTCAAAAATTCAGTTTGTTGAGTTCAAGGGAAAAGCATTGACTATTAATGAAATATGATTTCGACGACCAACATCAGATCATCGAAAAACGACCGAAGGTTCGCGCTTATCATTTGAATTTCAGAGAACTGAGTATTAATTTTTTTGAATGCCTTCGTGGTCCGCCGCATCATGTAAATAACGGTACTAGGGTGAATTTTAAAGTAAATATCACAATAAGCAAGATACATGGGGGAATTCAGAATCCCAACCGATGAGGAGCTCAGGATCATTGAGTTCCTGATAAAAAAATCGCCAGCAAGCTTTAATGACGACTGGAAGCACGGATTGCTGGTACAACCCATGAATGATGGTGGCATGGGGAGCTTGCGCCTTTTTCCAAGACAGGGAGAAACAGAGGATAGGACGCTTGGATGTCAGATTGGTGAGCATCAGTTTTCTGACGAAGATGGAGTGAATGTGATAATTTCATTAAATACAGACAAGATGGCAATCTGTTTGAGCTTGATGTTTGGAAAACAGATTTCAGTAAGTTGATCAAATTTCCAAATATCTGATGGCATGACAGAAAGCAGACGTTTTTGCACAAATGACAACCGTGGAAAAACCGTCCGCAATCGACCCGAAACTTGAAAGGACCTTCACTTGATCAAACCAAAATCAAAAAACATCCCGGCTGCCCCACAGGAAGCCAGGTATTTATCCGCATTGCTGGGTTCAACGCTCGCCTGCGCAACGGCGCTGCTGGCCGCTACGGCACTCCCTGCTTTTGCGCAGCCGACTCCGGCCCAGTCCGCCGCGGATGCGCTTTTGCGCCAGCAAGAGCGTGAGCGTGTATTGCGCGAGCAGCAGGAGCGCACCCCGGATGCGCGCCTGCCCCAACCGGAGGCGCCCCAGGGGCTGGAGCGCTTGCCCGACAGCGAAACGGACTGCGTCCACATCAAGGGCATCACCTTGATTGGGGACAGTGCGGACTCGTTTCAGTGGGCGATTTCCCATGCAAACCAGCTGGCCGATGGCAGCCCCGATCCGGCGACGGACCGTTGCTTGGGTACGCGCGGTGTGAATCTGGTGATGCGGCGCATCCAGAACGCCATCATCGCGCGTGGTTTTGTTGCCGCGCGTGTCCTCGCGGGCCCGCAGAGCCATTTGGCCGAAGGCCGGCTGGAGCTGACCCTGTTTCCGGGACGGATTCGCCACATCCGGTTTGCGCCCGAAACCGATGGCCGCGCGACGCAGTGGAACGCCGTTCCCGCCCGGCCTGGCGATCTGCTCAACTTGCGCGACATCGAGCAGGCCCTGGAGAACTTCAAGCGGGTTCCTGGCGCTGAAAGCGATATCCAGATCGTTCCCGCCGAGGGGCCGGATGCCGAGCCGGGTCAGAGTGATTTGATCATCCAGTGGAGGCAGGGCTTTCCTTTTCGAGTCAGCCTCTCGGCGGACGATTCCGGGAGCCGGGCCAGCGGGAAATACCAGGGCAGCGTCACCGTCTCCTACGACCACTGGTGGACGCTGAACGACCTGTTCTATATCAGCCGCAGCCACGATCTGGGCGGGGGCGATCCGGGCGCACGGGGCACGCGGGGCCATACCGTGCATTACTCCCTGCCTTTTGGCTATTGGTTGCTCGGGTTCACGGCAAGCCAAAACCGCTACCACCAGTCGGTTCCGGGGGCCACCCAGACCTATGTCTACAGCGGGACCAGCCAGAACGGCGAGGGCAAGCTCTCCCGTCTGATCTACCGCGACGCGGTGCGCAAGACCACGCTGTCCTTGAAGGGCTGGACCCGCGCGTCGAAGAATTTCATCGACGATACCGAGGTCGAGGTGCAACGCCGTCGCACGGCGGGGGTGGACGTCGGCGTTGCGCACCGCGAGTTCATCGGTTCCGCCACGCTCGATGCGAATCTCAATTACCGCCGGGGCACGGGCGCCTGGAATTCCTTGCCGGCGCATGAGGAGGCCTTTGGTGAGGGCACTTCGCGCCCCAAAATCATCACGGCAGACGCACAGTTCAACGCGTCCTTCAGTCCGGGAAACCAGCGTTTGCGCTACACCGGCACTTGGCGTGCGCAATGGAACAGAACCCCTCTGGTGCCGCAAGACCGGTTTTCCATTGGCAGTCGCTACACCGTGCGTGGCTTCGATGGGGAGAACCAGCTTCTCGCGGAACGGGGTTGGCTGCTGCGCAATGATCTGGGATGGGCCCTCGGGCAATCCGGTCAGGAGCTTTATGTCGGGGCCGATTATGGCCAGGTGCGCGGCCCGAGCAGTGGCGTTTTGCTTGGCAAACATTTGAGCGGCGCGGCGATCGGTTTGCGCGGTGCCCTCAAGGGGTTTTCCTACGAAGTTTTTGCCGGCCGGCCCATCAGCCGGCCCAAGGGCTTCAAAACCTCCGGCAGTGTTGCCGGGTTCAGCGCCAACTGGTCGTTTTAACTGCCCGCATGGACAAGACCCCGCTCTCCCTGATCGCCCCCGGTCTGATCGCGCAGACCTGGAGCGAGGCGCCGGTACTGGGAAGCGCCGTCTGGTTGTGGATGCAATCGACATCCCATCGCAATCTTCCCCTGCATACCCTGCCGGTCCTGCTTCTTCCCGCGATCAAGAGCCGCCAGTTCATTCTGGCCAGCGAAGCAGGACGCCCCGTTTTCTATCTCTCATGGGCCAATCTCGACCTGGAAGCGGAACGCCGGTATCTGGCAAACAGCCCGCTCCTGATGCCCGAAGCCGATTGGAATAGCGGGGATCGCATGTGGATTCTCGATTGGGTGGCCCCCTTTGGCCATACGCGGGCCATGAACCATATTCTCAAACGGCAGTTCTTCGCCAATCGCTGCATGCGCGCGCTCGATCACCGGGGCAACGAGCGCGGTCTGCGGATCAGGGCGTATCGCGGCGCGGCCGTCTTGCACGAGGAAGCCAGGGAGTGGTTCACGACCCATCCGGTGGCCTGCCCTGATTGACGCGCGCGCTCCGCGCCGGCGCCCTCCGGTGCTTGTGGGTTGCGTTCGGCGCGGGCCCGGGGAGCAGCGGGCCGATGTCGAACAGGTCGCGAGGATGCTGCCGCGACAACGCGGCAGCCAGCTTGCCGGCATAGAGATCGGCAAAGTCCAGCACCTGCGCGCAAGCGAAGCCGAAAGCCTCCTCGACCCTCGGCCGGACCACCATGTTGCGCACCGGATGCACCGTGCCGCGCATCACCGGCGTCGTCTCGATCTGCACGCGGGCACGACCTCGGCTGGCGACCAGGCGCGTGACGGTCCGCGTTCCCTCGCCCGCCGAGATCTGCACCTGCAACTGCATCGGGCGGGCTCGAAGCAGATTCGCCAGTTGCTCCAGGGCAGCCGCAATCTGGACCGCATCCTCGGCGAAGTCGTGGACGGGCAGCCAAGCAAGGTCGATGTCCACCGACAGCCTGGGAAGGTCATGCTCAAACAGGTTGATCGCCGTCCCGCCCTTGAGCGCGAAACGCGGCTCGCGCGCCAGCACGGGCAGGATGTCGACCAACAGTTGCACCCTGTCGGTGTAGCGCTTATCCCAGGTGCTCATCCAGGTCTCCCGGCAAGGTGATCTGATAGGTGGGGTGCAGGCGCCCACCCGGCACCAGGGATCGCTTGCCCCGGCCCAGGTCCACGCCTTCGAGCGGCGTATGGGACAGCCATGCGTGCCCGTGGCGATGCGCCAGCGCCAGGAACAGGCGCTTGGCCTTGACGCTGCCGCAACGGCGCAGCAGCATGCCGACCCGTTCGGGGCGCAAGGTCGCCATGCCCTGCATCAGCGCATCGGCTTCATAGACCGCCGGCGCGTCCAACACACCATCGCAGAGTTCCAGCATGGCCCGCTCCGGCGTGGAGCAGACCACGGCATCCATGCCCGGGCCGGACTCGCGTCTGTCCAAGCCTTGTTCCAGCAACGCCTTGTCCGGCACCTCTGGCGTGAAATGGAGCACCGGCAGGTCGAACGGCCTCTTGCCGCAGGCCTGCAGGCGCTCGGCCAGCGGCATCTTGGTGGCCCATCCCGGCAACCGATCCGACCCGTAGAGCGTCACCGCGGCCGCCTCGCCCAGGCGCAGGTAGTGCTCATGCCCCTGCCAAGCCAGTGCGAACCGGCCGCCCACGTGCAGGGAAAGCGCTTCCCGCACCTGCAACGCGCGCACCACGCCCTCCCATTGCAGTCGCCCGCCCTGGCGCATGTACACGCCACGCGCGGGCGACACCAGCCAGCCGCTGGCCGCGTAGCGCGCGATCAGGCTGTTGGAGTACCCGTGCGCCTTCAGCCAGCGGCTGGAAACCAATCCGGTATCGCCCAATCCGGCCAGCAGCGGTTTTAGCTTTGACTTATTTTGATCACTCATAGTGATCAAAATACACGTTTCATAAACTTCTGACAATCCCCATGGGTTTAAAAAGTCTTTGAAATGATCACTCCGGGTGCCCTTTCTGCAACTTTTACGAACTCCTTGGGCGGTCGCCCATCTGAGCATCCGCAGGTCAACACCGCCCGGACCCAGCGTTCGAATCGGTCACGGTTCCGAAGTTGGCGGTCACGTTCGCCGAAATACCCAGTTGATGGGCTTGCGCCGGGGGCTGAGCCAATTACGGAAAATTCACACGCGCTCAGCCCCCCGCGCTGCGGCGGTCGATCTTGCGGCTGAGAACGATGCTTGTCTGCGTCTGGTGCACGCCGTCGAGCTGGCCCACGCGGTCGAGCAGGGTGTCGAGTTGCTCGTGGCTCGCGCAGCGCAGGAACACCAGGTAATCAAACGCGCCGCTTACGGCAAAGACCTCCTCGACCTCGGCCATGGCCTGCAGCGCGCCCAGCACGGTGGGCGCCGTTCGGGGGCGCACGCTGATGGAGCACCAGGCGCGCACCGTGCTGGCGTCGAGCCGGGCGCCCAGCCG
>NZ_AFAL01000408.1 GCF_000193225.1 Verminephrobacter aporrectodeae subsp. tuberculatae At4
CAATGCGCTGGCCGTCGGCGCCGCCAGCCACACCGAAGCGGGCTGGGCACGTGCACCGTACAGCGCGCTTGGCCCCGGCCGAAGACCGGGCGTTGTCAAGCCGGACTTGATGGCGTTCGGGGGTAGCGCGAACAACTATTTCCATGTGCTGTCGCCGGGCAAGAAAGTGGCGCTCTCGCCGCAGTTGGGCACCAGCTTCGCTTGCCCATATCTGCTGCGCAGCGCAGTCGGCGTTCGCGCCATCTTCGGATCTGAACTATCACTGCTGGCGATCAAGGCGCTGCTGATCCACGCCGCAGACACCGCGACGCACGACAAGCTTGAGGTAGGCTGGGGCAAGGTACCCGAGGACTTGATGGATATCATCACCTGTCCGGAAGGGGTGGCGCGCGTGGTCTACCAAGGGGAGTTGAAGCCGGGTAAATACCTGCGCGCACCCCTTCCGCTGCCCGCTGATGGCCTGAAGGGAAACATTCGTCTCAAGGCAACCTTCTGCTATGCCTCGCCGACCGATCCGCAGGATGCCGCCGCGTACACGCGTGCGGGCTTGGAGGTTACGTTTCGCCCCAGCGACGAGAAGATCAAGGACGGCAAGGCCAACGCCAACACCAAGAGTTTCTTCCGCATAAATAAGTACGCGACCGAAGAAGAGCGGCGCTCTGACTTGGGAAAATGGGAAACGGTTCTGCACGACGCGCAGAACATGCGCGGCAAATCCCTCAAGAACCCAGTCTTCGACATCCACTACAACGCACGCGAAACTGGACAGCAAGCGAAGAGCCCCGGCAATATCCGTTACGCACTGATCATCACCATCGAAGCCCGCAAGCATGCTGATCTTTACAACGATATCCTGCGTACCTACGCGACGACGCTGGTGCAGATCGTGCCGCAAGTATCTCTGCCGATCCGGATACGGTGAAGCATGCGCTGATCCGTCAAATCAGAATTAATGTGAAGATGCCGTAAATCCGACGATGAGAGAGTTTCCGATGGCCCAACCGACCAAAGATTGGCGGACAGGCCAGCAGGCGAGTCTGTATCTGCCCGCAGGGCGGGTACTATCAGCGGCTATTGTGCATGTTGGTTTCCACACGAAACGACGAGGAGCCTCGATCCGCGAAGCGATGGCCGCTCAGTCCGCCGTCTCAGGCACATCCCAATCGGTCTGTCTTGCTTCGCCGGTCTGGTAGAACTGCTTCACCAGCTTCACGTATTCCAAAAAATCCCGGCTCTCGGTTGCCAGTCGATTGGCCATATCCCAATCGATTTCGTCTCTTTCGCGAGTTGGAATCAAGACCTGACTTTCAGCCGGGGTGTCTGCGTCCAGTTTGATCAAGCCGATACCGTGCGCCGCAAACAGCATCCGCAGTTCCTTGAGTGTGTCATGGCCCTCGATCTCCGCTGCGACCAGATAACCAAAATTGGCCCACGACGAGTTGGAAACCGCCTGGAAGAAGCATTCACGCACATTCGACCGGTTGATCAGTAGCTTGACCTCGAACGACCACAGCTTGGTGCGCTTGTCGGAATACTGATTCACGCAGTCCCGCACTTCTTGGTGCCACTCCGCACCCAAGTCCTCCATGCCGACAACGTCCGGGTACAACCAGCGGTTGCCATTTGGACCCCGTTTGTTCGATGCGCGTTTCTCGTTGATGCGCTTCGAATAAACGCCAAACTCCTCCCACAGGTACAGCGAAAGCAGCGGGTACAGGGCGTGCTCGCCAAGCTTGGCGGTGTTATTGTTTTCCGTGGGTGCTGCAACCACGCCCTCAGCCGCAGCAACCTCGGCAACGTCAGATTTCTCCGAGTAGTAATACTTGCGTGGACGCCCCTCGGTAGCCTTGAACTCTGGATGTCGTTTCTGAAGACGCGGGCGCTGCGCGCCGATTTCCGCTACCAGTTGCTGCACCAAATCAGCATCTGTGCGGACGTGCTGGCTGTTCTGCTTCTTCGCTTGGCATTCACCAGGGAACGTGGCGAAAATCCACTCGGCAATCTGCCGCGCGGTCAGCTTTTCATCCGGCCGCTCCTTCAAATAACCGAGTACCGTCTTCGCCAGATTCAATGCCATAAAATTTCTCCTCAGAGTCTGAACGACTTCTTGATCTCGTTCTCTGCCGTTACCGGCATCTCGTGCCAATGCAAACGATTGACAATCCAAGCGGGCAATTTCGCGCCCGGCACGCGCAGGGGAAATGCGTTGGCGCTCAGGACTCGGGCTCCAAGCCCAGCGCATCGATGGTCTTCACGGCCTGCGCCGAAGCCGGGCCAAGCGGCGCGCGCGTGATGGGTAAGATGCCGTGCACACGGCTCAGCGCATGCTTTATCGCGACCGGGTTCGATTCGCAAAAAAGCGCCTTGACGCGCGGCCGCAGCCAGCGGTTGATGCTCGCCGCCTCGCGCAGTTGCCCGGCGACGAGATGCCGGTGCAAGGCGACGACTTCGCGCGGATAGACGAGTGCCGTGGCGCAAATCGAGCCTCGCCCCCCGTTCACGCAACAATCGAAAAGCAATGCGTCCTCGCCGCTGAGCACGGTGAACGTCGCATCGTCTGCGAAGTGGTGCGCGACGTCGATGAGTTGGCCTATGTCGCTCGTCGCCTCCTTGATGCCGACGATGCGCGCTACCTTGGCGTGCAGCAGCACGATGTCTTCCAGCGTCAGGTTCAAGCCGGCGCGCAGCGGGATGTTGTAGAGCAGCACGTCCAGGTCCAGTTCGGACACCCGGCCGTAATGCGCGAGCAGGCCGGAACGGTTTGGTCGCACGTAGTACGGCGTCACGACCAAGCAGGCGTCGGCCCCCGACGCCTTCGCGTGCGCCGTCAATTCCAGACACTCCTGCGTGCTGTTCGAACCCGTCGCAGCGACGACGCGAAAGTCGCCCAGCGCCTTCGCCTTTTCCGTGACAAAGGAGATGACCGCCTTGTGCTCCTGCATCGACAGCGTGCTCGCCTCGCCGGTGCTGCCGCACGGTACGAAACCGGCCAGGCCGAGTCCGGCGTAAAAGCGGACCAGTCGCTCGAGCGCGGCCCAATCGATTTCCATTGATGCAAGAAACGGCGTCACGAGCGGAACGAAGATGCCGTCGTAGGGGCGGATGTCGTGGTGTGTCATGGGCGCTCCGATGTCTCCAAGATTCAATGCACGGACGGGGCGTCGAAGTTTCCCGTCCTCGATGCAACATTCACATACAGGTCAGCGCATCATCGCCGATTCCGTGCTCGCCGACTCTGCCATGGCGGATTCAATCCGATCGGCGCTCGAGCGCTCCAACAGCTGCCGCAAGGGCCCTCCCGCGGCCGACGCGCTGCTACACTGCGCGCACATTCTGATTGCCCGATTCGTGTCTGATTCTGCGGCCTCTTCTCTGGTGGATTTGCGCGAGCTGCGCCTGGATGCTGCGCTCGCGCTGCTGGCGCAGGCCGGCAGTAGCCAGGCGGTGCAGCAGCGCCCGGACTGCACGCCTGCGTTGCAGGAGCTGATCGACGGCCTGTGCGGGCTCTGCCTTGCGGACCCGCTCACGGGCCTGAGCAGCCGCGGGCATTTGCACGCGGTGCTCGGGCGCGAGATCGACCGCGTGCTGCGCTCGGGGGAATCGGCCCTGTTGCTCATGCTCGACATCGACCAATTCGATGCCGTGAACGGCACGCAGGGCGCTGCGGCGGGCGCGGCGCTATTGCAGTCGGTGGCCCGCGCACTCAGCGCCTGCGTGCGCCCCATGGACACCCTGGCGCGGTACGGCGGCGCGCAGTTCGCCCTGCTCCTGCCCGCCTGCCAGGCGGCGTTTGGCCGCGCGGTGGCCGAGCGCCTGCGGCGCGCCGTGGCGCACACGCCCATACCGACCGGCGCCTCGCTGCGGCTGCATGCCACGCTGAGCGTCGGCGGGGCATTTGCCACGCAGGCCATCCGCTCGACCCCCCTGCTGTGGGCCGAGCGGGCCCGCCACCAGCTGTGCCAGGCGCAGTCGGCAGGCTGCGACCGCGTGAGCATCGAGGAGCAGCCCGAGAGCGCCGTCAGCGCCGAAGAAAAGAGCCTGTTGTTCGGCCCGCTGCCGCCCGCTGAAAATTCCTAGCCACGATGCCGAGCGACGCGCTGCCCGCCCCTGCCGGAGCCAGCCCGGCCCCGGCCGGCGCCCGCGTCGTTGCGCTGACCAGCGGCAAGGGCGGGGTTGGCAAGACCTTCATCGCGGCGAATCTCGCGGCGGCGCTCGCGCGCCGCGGCCAGCGCGTGCTGCTGCTCGACGCCGACCTGGCCCTGGCGAATCTGGACGTGATGCTGAACCTGCACTCCAGGGTCACCCTGCACGATGTTTTTACCGGCCGGGCCGCGCCCGAGGACGCCGTGCTCGCCGACGCTGCCTGCGGCTTCGACCTGCTGCTCGCCGGATCGGGAATGGTCGAGTATTCGCGCCTCACGCCCGAGGTACGCGAACAGTTTCTGCGCGTGATCGAGGCGCTCGCGCCGCGCTACGACCTGCTGCTGCTCGACACGGGCACCGGTATTTCGGACCTGGTGCTGTACTCGGTCTCGCTGGCCTGCGAGGTGCTGATCGTGACCACGCCCGAGCCCACCGCGCTGACCGACGCCTACGCCACCATCAAGGTGCTGGCCGCGCAGCAAGGGCGCGAGCATCTGCGCCTGCTCGTCAACCAGGCGGCGCGCCCCGGCGACGGCCGCGCCATCACCGGCCAGTTGCAGCAGGTGCTGGAGCGCTTTCTCAGCACCGAATCGGGCCGCCCCATGCGCCTGATCCACATGGGCGACATCCCGTCCGACCCGTCGGTGCGCGACGCCGTCATGCGCCGCCAGTTGCTGCTGCTGCACGCCCCGGGCTGCCCGGCGGCGCTGGCGCTGGCGCAGATCGCGAACAAAATGGAAGCCACGCTGCTCGTTCCCGTCGCCTGATGGCTGTGCGTACAATGCGCGCGCCTGCCATGAACACCCCGCACAAGATCCTCAACGTCTCCTGCTACAAGTTCGTCGCCCTGCCCGACGCCGCGGCGCTGCGCGACCCGTTGCAGGCGCGGGCGGTCGCGGCAGGGCTCCGGGGGACCATCCTGCTCGCCGGGGAAGGCATCAACTTTTTTCTCGCAGGCCCGGCAGATACGGTGCGCGGCTTTGTCGG
>NZ_AFAL01000407.1 GCF_000193225.1 Verminephrobacter aporrectodeae subsp. tuberculatae At4
GTGCAGGGCGCCGGCAACCTGCGCCACGCCATGCACCAGCGCCGGTTCCACGGCGGCCAGCTGGTCCGCGTCCAGCAGGCGCCAGGGCACGCCCGATTCCCCCACGGCCTGCGCCGACAGGCGGCCCAGTTGCAGTTCGGCCCGGGTGCGGAAAAGCTGCAACACGCCGCCGGCGTGGAAATCGAAGTCGTGGATCGGCGCTTGGGCAAGCACCTCGCGCAGGCAGCGATAGCTGTAGTGCGCAACGCGCTGCATGCACAGCTTGTTCGCGCGAAACCGCTGCGCAGTGCAATTGCGCATCCATTGCAGCACCCAGGCGATCTGGCGCGGGTCCGGACGCGGCGCGAAGCGGATCGGGGAATCGCTTTGCAGCGACAGTTTCAACACCCTGGAAATCATCCCCGGCGCCGCCCAGGGGCCGGCGAAACTCGGGCAGATGCCGCCGGCGTTGCCGAACGAAGTCTCCATGCCGGGCCCGGCCTGCCGATCGACGACGGTGACTTCATGGCCGTTCTTCCACAGGTAGTAGGCCGTGGCGACGCCAACCACCCCGGCGCCCAGTACGAGAACTTTCATCGCCGCGCCGGCCTATTCGATCGCAATGTGCGCGGCCTCGATCACGCCCTTGTAGCGCAGCGTCTCGGCGTCGATGAATTTCGCGAAATCCGCCGAGTTCTTGTACGCGGGGTCGAAACCGAAGGTCGCCAAGCGGGCCCGGATCTCCGGCAGCGCCATGATCTTGGCCGAGGACTCCTGCAACAGATCGAGGATCGGCGCGGGCAGCTTGGCCGGCGCCCACAATCCGTACCAGGAGTACAGCTCGAAGTCCTTCATGCCGGACTCGCGCAGCGTCGGCACGTCCGGCAGCAGGGGGCTGCGCTCGCGCCCCGTCACGGCCAGCGCGCGCAGCTTGCCCGCCTTGACGTAGGGCAGGGAAGACAGGAACGGGTCCATCATCGCCGAGACCTGTCCGCCGATCAGGTCCGTCAGGGCCGGCGCCGAGCCCTTGTAGAGCGCGAGCGGCATGCCCGTCAGCTGGTTCTCATGAAGAAACTGCGCGATGCCGAGGTGGCCCGCGGAGCCATACCCGCTGGTGACGAAGTTGTACTTGTCCGGCGTCGCCCGGACCTTGGCGACCAGTTCCTGGACGGTATTCGCCGGCACCTGGGGGTTGACGCTGAAAATCAGCGCGCCCTGGGCGAGCAGGCTCACCGGGGTGAAGTCCCGGACGGCGTCGAACTTCATCTTCCGGTACAGTAGCGGATTGATCGAATGGATCGACGCGTTGAGGTACAGGGTGTAGCCGTCGGGTGCCGCGCGGGCCACGTATTCCGCGCCGATCATGCCCGACGCGCCCGCGCGGTTCTCGATCACCACCGCCACGCCCAGCGTGTCCCTGAGCTTGTCCGCGTACAGGCGGGCCACCGAATCCACCGACCCTCCCGCCGGGTGCGGCACGACGATGGTCACGGAGCGCGCCGGATAAGCGGGCTGCGCCCAGGCGCCGGCGCAAGCCGCGCCCGCAAGACCGATGAAAGCAATGCTGTTGCCGAGAAAACGGCGGCGGATGGAAGGGCTCATGGTGTCTTTCGTATGGGTTGGGGCGTGGGGGGCTCGTCTCTTTTTGCTGGTCATCAGAAAGTGCCCGGGTAGCCGCCGCCGTCGATCATCAGGCTTTGCCCGGTGATGTAGCCGGCGTGCGCCGAGCAGATGAAGGCGCACAGCGCGCCCAGTTCCTCGGGCTGGCCGTAGCGTCCTGCCGGGTTGTTGCTGCCGCGTTCCTGCCAGAGCTGATCGAAGGACTTGCCTGCGGGCTCGAGCATGCCCCGGATATGGCGGCGTTGCGCGTCGGTGGCGAACACGCCCGGCAGCAGGTTGTTGATGGTGACGTTGTGGCGCACCGTCTGGCGCGCCAGGCCCGCGACGAAACCGACCAGGCCCGAGCGGGCGCCGTTGGACAGGCCCAGCTCCGCCTGCGGCGACTTGACGCTGCGCGAGACGATGTTCACGATGCGCCCGAAGCGGCGCTCCACCATGCCGTCCACCGTGCGGCGGATCATCTCGATCGGCCCGAGCATCAGGGCGTCGAGCGCCTGCTGCCAGTCATCGCGCGTCCAGTCGCGGAAGTCGCCGGGTTTCGGGCCGTCGGCGTTGTTGATCAGCAGGTCCGGCGCCGGGCAGGCGGCCAGGGCGGCGTCGCGCCCGGCCGGGGTGCTGATGTCGGCGACCACGAAGCGGACCGGCACACGCGTCTGCGCGCTGATTTCCGCCGCTGCCTGCGCCAGCGTCTCCCGGGTGCGCGCGGCGATGGTCACGTGCACGCCTTCCATCGACAGCTGCTGCGCGCAGGACCGCCCCATGCCCCGGCTGCCGCCGAACACCAGCGCGGTTCGCCCCCCGATGGCGAGATCCATGAATCGCCGCCCCGAAGCTAAACCGACTTCAGTTCGGCCGAACTCCAGCCGTACTTCTTGTCCAGTTCCAACTCGCGCACCACGCGCAGGCCCTTGAGCAGGGGCTCGCCCTGCAAGCCCTTGAGCGGCCTGCGCGGCTCGCCCGCGGGCATGCCGACGGCGCGCAGCAAGGACTTGATGGCCACCGGGTTGATCGCCGAATACGCGTAATGCAGCATCGGCAGCATGCGCAGATAGGTTTCGCGGAAGCTGATCGACACCTCGGGCGTGGTCCACGGGTTGGAGAGGACGGCGATCTCCGCCGGGGCGATGTTGCCGGTCATGTTCGCGGTGCCGTGGCCGCCCAGGCTCATGGTCGGCACGACCAGGCCGAGGTTGGGCGAATCGCAGCACATCACGGCGGCATCCGGACGGGCGCGCAGCACCTGCGCGACCTGGCCGACCCGCGCGGTGGACTCCTTGAGCACGACGTAGTTCGGGTGCTTGAAGATGCGCAGCAGGTGCTCCCAGTGCAGGTCGGTCTTCACGCGCGGCGGGTTGTTGTACAGGCCCAGCGGCAGGTCGGTGGCGTCGGCCACCTCCAGAAAATAGTCCTCGATGTCGGACTCGGCGGCGCAGATGTACGCGGGCGCGGCGAGGATCGCGCCGTCGGCGCCGTTCGCCCGGGCGAAGCGCAGGTAGCCGATGGTCGCTGCGGTGCTGTTGCCGGTGCAGCCGTAGAACAACTGCATCCTGCCGGACTTCATCTTGGCGGTTTCGACGATGATTTGCTCGCGCTCCTGCTGCGACAGCATGGAGACCTCGCCGGTCGATCCCATGATCAGGACGGCCGAGCTGCCGTTCTCCTCCTGGAAGCGCAGCAGGCTGCGAAAGCCCTCGAAATCGACGCTGCCGTCCTGGTTGAACGGGGTGATCAAGGCCACGAAGGACCCCTGAACTTTCATCTTTGCCATGGCAGTTCCTTGAAGGGTGGATATTGTTTCGCCTGCCGCGCGCCTCAGGCGCTGCGACGCTGCTGGTTGGAGGATTCGGCCCGCGCCAGTGCCGCAAAGCCCTGCTCCAGATCGGCGATCAGGTCGGCTGGCGCTTCCAGGCCGACATGCAAGCGCAATGCCTGCCCATGGTACGGCCACTGGGTGGCGCTGCGCTCGCCGACCGGATTGAACGGAATCACCAGGCTCTCGTAGCCGCCCCAGGAAACGCCCAGGCCGAACAGTTGCAGGCTGTCCACGAAGGCCTCCAGCGCGCCCGCAGAAACCGGGTTCAGGACCACCGCGAACAACCCGCAGGCGCCCCGGAAGTCGCGCTTCCACAGCGCATGGCCGGGGTCGCCGGGCAGGGCCGGGTGCAGCACCGCCTCGACTTCCGGGCGCGCTTGCAGCCACTGCGCGACTTCGACGCCGCCCTTCCAGTGCTGCTGCAAACGCACCGCCATGGTGCGCAGGCCGCGCAGCGCCAGATAGGCGTCGTCCGGCCCGGCGGTCATTCCCATGTCCTGGCTGGTGCGCTTGATCAGCGGCCAGGTTTCCTGGTTGCAGGTGAGCACGCCCAGCATGGCGTCGGAGTGGCCGACGATGTACTTCGTCGCCGCCTGCACCGACACGTCCACGCCGTGCGCGAAGGGCTTGAAGAACAGCGGCGTGCCCCAGGTGTTGTCCATCACCACGCGCGCGCCATGGCGCCGCGCCACCGCCGCGATGGCGGGAACGTCCTGGACCTCGAAGGTCTCGGAACCCGGGGACTCCACGTACACCACGCGGGTGTTCGGGCGCATCAGGGCCTCGATGCCCGCGCCGATGGTCGGGTCGTAGACGCTCACGTCGACGTTGAACCGCCCCAGCACGCGGGTCAGAAAGCCGCGCGTGGGCGCGTAGGCGCTGTCGGTCAGCAGCACGTGGTCGCCGGCCGCGAGCAGGGAGGTCAGGGCGGTCGCGCAGGCGCTCAGGCCCGAGGGGTACAGCAGCGCGCGGTAGCCGCCCTCGATTTCGGCGACCGCCTCTTCGAGCGCGTGGTGCGTGGGGGTGCCGAAGCGGCCGTAGGTGCTGGCGCCATGCTCATCCGCGGCGCGGCGCTTCTTCTTGTCCTCCCACGCGGCGAGGGAGGCGTGCAGGACCGTCGAGCCGCGGAACACCGGCGTATTCACCAGCCCGGCAAAGCGTTCGGAGTGCCGTCCGGCCAGCACCAGCCGGCTTTCTTCCTGCATCTGCATCATGGCCCGCTCCTTCTGATCGCACAATTCGATACGCAAAGTGTAGGGCGGAGGGGAGCAAATATTTTTTCTTTCTTGCTGCGGATCGCGCCGATAAAGGAAAAAATATTTCCTCTTTAGTGGATATGATGGTTTCCTATTTCCTGTCAACACGAGTTCAAGAAATGATTTTTCTCATCGGGTTCGACGCGGAGCGCCCCCGCCGCCCTGCCCCGCACACCGGACGGGGCCGCCTGAACCACCACGACCCGGGCGGTGGAGCGCATGAGCACGGACGTACAGCGCTTTCCCTCCCTGTCGCACTGGGGCGCGTTCACCGCCGTGGTGCGCGCGGGCCGCCTGCTGGCCTGCGAGCCCTTTGCCTTCGACTCGGCGCCCTCGCCGATTCTGCAAGCGATGCCCGGCATGGTGCATTCCAGCCTGCGCATTTGCCGGCCGGCGGTCCGCAAGGGCTGGTTGCAGCAGCGGCAGGCCAGCGACCGCAGCGCGCGCGGCAGCGAGGCCTTTGTCGAAGTGCCATGGGACACGGCCCTCGAACTGGTGGCCGAGGAACTCGCCCGGGTGCGCGGCGAGCACGGCAACACCGCCCTCTTTGGCGGCTCCTACGGCTGGTCCTCCGCCGGCCGCCTGCACCATGCGCGCACGCTCACGCACCGCTTCCTGAATGCCGGCGGCGGCTGCGTCCACCAGGCCGGCAACTACAGCTGGGGGGCGGCGCAATTCCTGCTGCCGCACGTGATTGGCACCCATGCGCCCGTGACCGGGCGGGTCACCGACTGGAACAACGTGGTGGCGCACACGGGCCTGTTCATCGCCTTCGGCGGCCTGCCGCTGCGCAATACCCAGATCACCTCGGGCGGCGCAGGCGAGCACTCGGCGGCGGACTGGTTGGCGCGCGCCGCGGCGGTGGGCGTGGAATTCGTCGTCGTCAGCCCCACGCGCTCCGATGTCCCGGCCGGCACCGGGGCCCGGTGGATACCGATACGCCCGAATACCGACACCGCCCTGATGCTCGCCATGGTGCACACGCTGATCGTCGGCGGACTGCACGCGCGCGATTTTCTCCAGACCCATTGCGTCGGGTTCGGGCCATTTTCCGCGTACCTGCTCGGGGAAACCGACGGCGTAGCCAAGGACGCGCAATGGGCGCAGGGCATCTGCGGCGTGCCCGCCGCCGAAATCCGCGCACTCGCGCTGCGCGCCGCCGGCAAGCGCACGCTGCTCAGCTGCGCATGGTCGCTGCAACGCGCGCACCACGGCGAGCAGCCCTACTGGGCGAGCATCGCGCTGGCGGCGGCGCTGGGGCAGATCGGCCTTCCGGGCGGCGGCTTCGCCTTTGGCCACGGTTCCATGAACGGGGTGGGCAATCCGCGCCCCGACGTTCCCGGTCCGGAGATGTCGGCGGGGCGCAACCCCACCGGTCGCGCGATACCGGTTGCGCGGCTCGCCGACATGCTGCTGCACCCGGGCGAACCGTTTGAATTCAACGGGCGCACGGAGGTCTATCCCGACATCCGGATGGTCTATTGGGCCGGGGGCAACCCCTTCCACCACCACCAAGACCTGAACCGCCTGGTGCAGGCCTGGCAAAAGCCGCAAACCATCGTCGTGCACGAGAGCTGGTGGACGCCCACCGCGCGCCGTGCCGACATCGTGCTGCCCGCCACCACCACCCTGGAGCGCAACGACATCGGCGGCTCGTCGCGCGACCGCTTCGTGCTGGCCATGCACCAGGCCCTGGCCCCGCACGCGCAAAGCCGCAACGATTTCGACATCTATCGGGAGCTGTCCGCGATCGCCGGGCACGAGCTGGCCTTCACCGAAGGGCGCGACGAAGGCCAGTGGCTGCGCCACATCTACGCCAGCATGCGGCAAAGCTGGCGCAAGGCGGGAATCGACGCGCCCGGCTTCGACGCCTTCTGGGAAGCCGGCCACTGGGAACTGCCCAGGCCGGATCGCGATTTCGTGCTGTTCGAAGCGTTCCGCCGCGACCCGCGCGTGTTTGCGCTGAAGACTCCATCGGGAAAAATAGAAATCTGCTCCCAACGGATTGCCGGGTTCGGTTACGCGGACTGCCCGCCCCACCCGACGTGGATGGCGCCGGTGGAATGGCTCGGCGCCGAGGCCGCGCAACGCTTTCCATTGCACCTGGTGAGCTCGCAGCCGGCGGACAAACTGCATTCGCAGATGGACGCGGGCACGGTGTCGAGGGCCGCCAAGATCAAGGGCCGCGAACGGGTCTCGATCGCGCCCGCCGACGCGGCCCGCCGCGCGATCGCCAGCGGCGATCTCGTCAAGGTATTCAACCGGCGCGGCGCCTGCATCGCGGCCGCCGTGGTCGATCCGGACACCATGCAGGGCGTGGCGATCATGTCCACCGGCGCCTGGTTCGACCCGGCGGGCCCGGCGCTCGAGCGCCACGGGAATCCGAACGTACTCACCATCGACATCGGCACCTCGCGCCTCGCGCAAGCACCCAGCGCGCTGTCGGCGCTCGTGGAGATCGAAAAATGGCAGGGCGCAGCACCGGCAGTGCGCGCCTTCGAGGTGCCGGAAATATCCGGCGCGCCGCCGTCGCCGCCAACCCGGCCAGCGTAGACCGGGCCGAACAACACGGCGCCGGGACAGGGCGCGCAGGCTCTCGCACGCATATGGACAAGAAAGACAAAGACATTCTGGCCATCCTTCAGGAAGACGCGACGCAGCCCGTGAACGCCGTGGCCGAGCGCGTGAACCTGTCGATGACGGCCTGCTGGAAGCGCATCCAGCGCCTGACCGACGAGGGCGTGATCCGCAAACAGGTCTGCCTGCTCGACCCCCGCAAGCTGGGCCTGGGCATCGTCGTCTTCGTCTCGATCAAGACCAGCCACCACGACGCGCAATGGCTGCAAAAATTCTCCAAGGGCGTGCAGGAGATCCCCGAGGTCGTCGAGTTCTACCGGATGAGCGGTGATATCGATTACCTGCTCAAGGTTCTTGTGTCCGATATCTCCGGCTACGACCTGGTGTACAAAAAACTCATCCGTATCGCCGAGTTGTTCGACGTCAGTTCGAGCTTTGCCATGGAAGAACTGAAATGCACCACCGCCGTTCCGCTGGACAAGGCGTAGGCGCATGCCGCAATCGCCCATGCCCGCGGTTGCCGGACGATCCGATGGATAGGCACATGTCTTACCGTTTACCGGCTATGAAATTGAAATCCGCCCCATACGATGCATCGCATGTCGGGTCGTCCCTCCTTCGCATGCATCGCATACCCGCGCAGTGGCAGGGGCTTGGCACGGCTTGAGCGCCGGGCATCCCCTGCGCCATGCCAACGGGCGCGGTTCCCGAACCAGCGGACGCTGCGCAACCGGCCTTGCCAGGCCGCAGGCGACTCGCAGGGGTGCGGGGTCATCAATGGGCGCCTGAAAGCGGCGTCGGCGAATGCACCACGGCAGACAAGCCATCGCTTGGCGCCAGAGGCAGGCATACGGGGTCGCTGCGCCATGCGGCCAAACCCGTGCGGGCACCCCGCCCCCATGAAGTAACGCCAATCACCGGCCACGTCCCCAGGGATATGCGCCCGAACCCCCGCCAACACCCACCCACCATCCAGGCCAGGCACCATGCGCGTCGATGTGAGCACCAGATTGGCCGACTCCAGCCTCCGGGCGGACGAGACCACGAACACCGGGCGCCCCACGCTCGCCGCGATCAACCCGATCACGATCGGCGACGACAAACTGGGCATGGGTGAGAGCACCACCGTCACCATCCGCTTCGCCGAAGCCATTGCGACCGACAGCTTCAGCATCGACGACCTGAGCGTGGGCGGTTATGCGAAGCTGTCCAACCTGCGCAGCACCGACGACGGCACCACCTGGACGGTCACGCTGACGGCCCCGGGGGAGGATGATTTCCGACGCACGAACTTCGACAGCAGCCGGTACAACTCAACGGGCAACCAGATCAGCGTCAACCTCGCCGGCGTGACCAACCCCGCAGGCAACGCCGGTGTGGGCCAGGCTGTCTCCACGATCACCTACGACATCGACGTCTGGGCGCCCGGCGTCACCATGACGCTGGGCGACAGCACTCTCATCGCGGACAAAACCACCACCGTCACCTTTAGCTTCGTCGAGCCCGTCACCGGCTTTAAAGAGTCCAACATCGATCTGTCAAAGGCCCACGGCACGCTGGGTCCGCTGACCGCCCTCGCAGATGGCAGGACTTGGACCGCCACCTTCACGCCCACAGCGAATATCAACGCTGCCGTCAACGAAATCCGCGTCAACTTGAGCGGCGTGACGGACTTGGCGGGCAACAAATCGACCGCCACCTCCTTCAGTAGCAACTACACCATTGACACCCGGCCCGGCACCACAGACCAGACATCCGGCCTGAGCGCACGCGTCAAGCTGACCGATGACCGCCTCACAACGGGAGAAAAGGCGACCGTCATCATCGCCTTCAACAAATCCGTCACCGGCTTCACGCGCGATGACATCGACCAGACCCAGGCCAACGGCACGCTCAGCGACCCCATACTCAGCGCCGACGGCAGAACCTGGACGGCCACCTTCACGCCCACGGACAACGTCATCGACGAGAGCAACACCATCCGCGTGAACCTCGCGGGCGTGACCTACGTCACCGGCACCACCAGCACCGCCGGTACCGGCAGCGCCACCAGCGACAACTTCATCGTGAACACCGCGCCACCTGCCGCCACGATCACGCTGGCCGATACCGCGCTCACAGCGGGCGAAACAACGACCGTCACCTTTACCTTCAACCAGGTGGTCCTCGGCTTCACGATCGATGACATCGTGCTTGACCCCAACACCAGCGCGCTCGGCCCGTTCACGACCGTCAACAACAAAACCTGGACCGCCACCCTCACCCCCAAGGGCGACGTCAGCGACGCGAGCAACACCATCCGCGTGAACCTCGCGGGCGTGGCCAACATGGCAGGCCGCTCCAGTACCGGCAGCGCCACCAGCGACAACTACACGGTCAACACCGTGCGGCCCACCGCCACCATCATGCTGGCCGATACGGCCCTCGCTGCGGGCGAAACAACGACCGTCACCATCGCCTTCAGCGAGGCCGTCAACGGCTTCACGCGCGACGACATCGTGTTCGACGCCACCACCGGCACGCTCGGCG
This sequence comes from Verminephrobacter aporrectodeae subsp. tuberculatae At4, assembly GCF_000193225.1. Taxonomy (GTDB): domain Bacteria; phylum Pseudomonadota; class Gammaproteobacteria; order Burkholderiales; family Burkholderiaceae_C; genus Acidovorax; species Acidovorax aporrectodeae. The sequence goes on from NZ_AFAL01000407.1 coordinate 9,775, forward strand.
AACCCACGACCAGCGACAACGGCACAACCTGGACAGCCACCTTCACGCCCGCGGCCAACGCCAACGACGCGAGCAACACCATCAGCGTGAACCTCGCGGGCGTAAACAACGCCACGGGCAACGCCGGTACCGGCACCGCCAGCAGCGACAACTTCATCGTGGACAGCACGCCCCCGCAGCTGATCACCACCGACGCCGCGCGCCCCAGGGTCAACGGCGATCAACTGGTGCTCAGCTACACCGACATGGGCCCGTTGGACGCGGACCCGGCGCGCAAGCCGGCCACCGAGGCCTTTGCGGTGCTTGTGCATAACGTCGCCAATGCCGTCACCCACGTCGCCGTCGATGCCCGGGCGAAGACCGTCACGCTCACGCTGACCACGGCGCTCACCTACCACGACCAGTCGGTGAGCGTCGCCTACAAGGATCCCACGACCGACAACGACACCAAGGCGATACAGGACGCCGCAGGCAACGACGCAGCCAGCTTTGGCGCCACGGAGGTGCTCAACGACACGCCGGCACGCACGCGCGCGCCCAGCTCCGAAGAACCGAATGCGGACCGCGACGGTGTGCCCGACGCGCAGGAAAATCAGGCCATCGGCCCCGCGGGGGCGGCCCCCGGCGACGGCAACGCGGACGGCATCCAGGACAGCGCGCAGGCCGCAGTCAGCTCCTTCGGCGCCACGACCAGCAGCCGTTCCGGCACCTCGGTGACCCTGGTCGCCGACAGCCAGGACGGCAAGGTCCACTCCGATAGCAACACCCGCATCACCAGCCTGGAGCAAGAGGCGGCCCCCGCCCGGACGCCCCGGGCGCTGGAGACGCCGATCGCGCTGACGAGTTTCCAGGCCGTGCTGGATACCGCTGCTGGCAGCAGCGAGACCTTCAGCCTGTACGTGGACCCGGAGATCGGCGCCAACGGCTACTGGCTGCAAGACAGCACCGGCACCTGGGTGAACCTGGCGAGCAGCCCTTACGGCGGCAAGACGGCGCTGGAAGGCGGGCGGCTGCGGCTGGACTTCTCGATCACCGATGGCGGGCCGTTCGACGCCGACGGCCAGGCCGACGGCAGCATCACCGCGCCCGGCGCCGCAGCGAAGATGCCGCTGTCCATCGTGGGACAGGCGTCGGACGTGGCGCATGACGGGTTCTGGTTCTGACTTGTGGAACTCTTTGCGGGGCGGCACACGGGGTGTCCTGCCCCGAAAATATCGGCACACGAAGCCGATGCCTTTTGCGCCATGGCGGCGTTGCCAATCCACGTGCTTGCCGTCGCGTAGATATCCGCGCGTGGCCACGTCCGGCCAGCCAAGCAAAAATACGCGCAGAGCATGCATGCCCAAATCAGATTGATGCATCTGATTTTTGTATTGGACGCAAGCGCTGATCACGCCAAGGATACGCTCTGCCAAAACCTGCGGCAGCGTGCGTCAACCAAGACACGCGGGCAGTGGAACGCAGATTCTCCCCGCTGCCAACTTGACCGGGCCTTGAGCAGTTTCAGAGAACCGCATGCAAACCTATTGCAATTTCATCGGCAATCGTTTTGTTGGGAACACCGATGGCGAGGTCATCATCGTCCGCAACCCGGCCACCGGGGAGCCGGTCGCGCAGGCCGCGTGCGCCAGCCCGCAGGTCGCGCTGGATGCCGTCAACATCGCTGCCAAGGCGCAGCAAGCGTGGCGCAATCTGAGCGCGGCCGAAAGAGGCGCTCATTTGCAGAAACTGGCGGACGCCCTGATCGCGCAGGCACCGAGCATAGGCGCGGCATTGGCGCTGGAATCCGGCAAGAGCCTGCAGGATGCCGTCAACGAAACGCGGTACGCCGCGGAGATCACGCGCTACCACGCCGAATGGGCCCGGCGCATCGAGGGTGAAATCATCCCCGGCGACAACCCCGAAGAAAACCTGTTGCTGCACCGCGCGCCGATCGGCGTGGTGGCGTGCCTGATCCCGTTCAATTTTCCGGTCTACACCTTGCTGCGCAAAATCGCGCCGGCGCTCATTACCGGAAATACCGTGGTGGTCCGTCCCAGCAATCACACACCGTGCTCGGCGTTCGAGATTGCGCAGGCGATAGGGATTGCCGGTCTCCCGGCCGGTGTCGTGAACATTCTGGCGATGAGCCATGCCACGGCAGCCATGCTGTGCACGCAGGCGCCAGTCGGCATGATTACCCTGACAGGCAGCGTCAATGCCGGCCGCCAGGTGCTCGAATACGCCAAGGCGAACATCGCCAAAATTTCGCTGGAACTGGGCGGAAAGACCCCGGCCATCGTCGCGTCCGACGCCAATCTGGAGCAGGCTGCCCGGGAAATCGCCGCATCCGGAACGACCCACTGCGGGCAGCTATGTACCGCCGTCGAGCGGGTCTACGCCGAGCGCAGCGTCCACGCGCCGCTGCTGGCTTTGCTGAAAAAGGAGTTGGCGGCGTACCAGCCAGGCAATCGTGCCATGCACCCCGAATGCATGGGCCCACTGATCAGCGATGCAGCGCGCCACCGTGTCCACGGCATGGTCGAGCGCGCAGTCGCGGCTGGTGCCACGCTGGAACTCGGCGGCGTGCTGCCACCGGGGCCGGGTTATTTTTATCCGCCGACCTTGCTGAGCAACTGCCGTCAGGACGCTGAAATCGTCCAGGAGGAAGTCTTCGGGCCGGTGTTGTGCATGCTGCCATGCGACGGCATGGAGCACGCGCTGGAGATGGCCAACGACCATCAGTTCGGTCTGTCCTCGGTGCTGTACACGGAGAATTACCGCACAGCGATGCGCTTTGCCAACCGGATCGAGGCCGGGGAACTGTACGTGAACCGCACGCCGGCGGACCCGTATCAGGGCTACCACGCGGGCTGGAAACGCTCCGGTCTGGGTGGAGACGACGGCAAGCATGGCATGCTGGAATTTACCCAGACACGTCTGGTGGTCATGAAGTACTGAATGGAGGTGCCAAGCCAAGGGTGCAACAAAGGCAGCAACCGCAATACCAACGATGCCGACGCATAACAAAAGGACGAGACAATGCTTGATGACACCCTGCCACAGGCGCGCGGAATGCCCACGCCCCCGCGGAATCTGGCGCGCTATTTTCAGTTTTTCTTGTTGCTGCTGGCTGCGGGGGCGATTTATCCGCTGCTGTACCTGCGCCAGAATTTCGAAGCCAGCGTGCTCGCCGCTTTTCGCATCACTGCCGCGGATCTCGGTCGCTGTTACACCATGCTGGGCATCGTTTATGCCGTGACCTATCTGCCCAGCGGCTGGCTCGCCGATCGATTTTCGCCACGCATACTGACCAGCTTCTCGCTGGTGCTGGTAGGGGTCTTGGGTTTTTGGTTCGCCACGTATCCGGGCCATGTCGCGCTGCAATGGATTTTCATCGGCTGGGGACTGGCGGCAGGGCTGACGTTCTGGGCCTCGCTGATCAAGGGCGTGAAACTGCTGGCAGAGGCCTCGGAACAAGGGCGTTTCTTTGGCATCCTGGATGGTGGGCGTGGCCTGATCGAGGCCATGCTGGCGACGGTGGCGGTGGCCTTGTTCGCCGCAGCGGGCGGCGACGATGCACCGCCGCAGGAAGCGTTGCAGCCGGTGATCTACATGTATTCCTTCACCTGCCTGGGGATTGCGCTGCTGATCTTCATTTTCGTCGAACAGGAAACACAAGCGCAGCCTGCCGTGGCAGCGGCTGCCGGTGCGCGGAAAGTCAGCAGCCAGCTATGGCAGGACTTGAAAGTCCTGGCCGCGATTCCGCGCCTGTGGGGGGTGGCGTTGGTCATTTTTTGCGGCTACCAATTGTTCTGGGCCACGTATTCTTTTTCCGCCTATCTGCAAGAGGGCTACGGAATCAGCGCGCTTGCCGCCGGCGTCATCACGGTCATCAAGCTGTGGATGCGTCCCATCGGCGGCATCGGCGCCGGTTTTCTGGGCGACCGCTACGGCAATGAAGGAATGCTGTTCTGGAGCATGCTGCTGGCCTCGATCGGGCTGATCGCGCTGGCGCTGTTCCCGGTCGGCGGCGGCATGTATTTCATGCTGTTGATCGTGATGCTGATAGGCGTCATGACCTACGCCGTGCGGGGTCTGTACTGGGCGATTTTGGACACCTGCCAAGTGCCCAGGCAAATCACCGGTTTGGCCATCGGCATCGTCTCGGTGATCGCCTATTCGCCGGACATCTTCCTGCCCATGATCAACAGCGCGATTGCCCGTCACTACCCCGGCGCACCCGGCTACAAACTGTATTTTGCCTATATCGCGGCGAGCGGCCTGCTTGGCACGGCAGTTGCGTTCCATTTCAAGTATTCAGCCAAGAGGGACAAGGTGCAGCCATGAAAGTCGTTTCGATGAAATCCTACGCCGTCGCCGTGCCGCCACCATACTTTGGTGGCATGTACTGGATCTTCGTGCGCTTGAAGACCGATTGCGGCATTGAGGGGGTGGGCGAAGTCTACGCATCCACTTTCCATCCCAAGGTGATTTTGCCGGCCATCGACGATGTCTTTGAGCGGTATCTGCTGAATCATGATCCGCACCACATCGAGCGCTTCTTCCGTGCAGCGTATTCCAGCGGTTTCACCCAGCGGCCCGATCTCACCATGATGGGAATCGCCAGCGGCCTGGAAATGGCATGCTGGGACATCATCGGCAAGGCCGCGGGCAAGCCGGTGTACGAACTGATCGGCGGCCGCGTGCACGAGCGCCTGCGTTCCTATACCTACCTTTATCCGAAAAACTCCAAAGGCGAATACGACTACGATGACGTCGATCTGGCGGTGGAATGTGCAATGGATCTGATGAAGCAGGGGTTCACCGCGGTCAAATTCGATCCAGCCGGTCCGTACAGCGTGTACTCAGGCCACCATCTGTCGCTGGAAGTGATCGACAAATCAGAAGAGTTTTGCAAAAAAATCCGTTCTGCCGTCGGCAACAAATGCGATTTGCTGTTCGGCACGCACGGCCAGATGACACCGGCGTCGGCGGTGCGGCTGGCGCATCGTCTGGAAAAATACGACCCGCTGTGGTTCGAAGAACCGGTGCCGCCAGGACAGGCCGACGCCATGGCGATCGTCGCCGGCAAGACCAGCATCCCGGTCGCGGCGGGTGAGCGCCTGAGCACCAAATACGAGTTTTTCGATCTGCTCAACCGCGGGGCCGCCTCCATTTTGCAAATGAATCTGGGCCGCGTGGGCGGTATCCTGGAAGCCAAGAAAATCGCCGGCATGGCCGAGGCTTTCTACGCCCAGATTGCACCGCATCTGTACAACGGCCCGGTCGGTGCTGCCGCCAGCATTCAGCTGGCGACGGCGACGCCCAATTTCCTGATCCAGGAAAGCATTCTGACCTGGCAGGGTTTCCACGCCGAGCTTCTGAAAAAACCCATCCAGTGGGAAGATGGTTTCATCATCCCGTCACGCGAGCCGGGCCTTGGCATCGAACTGAACATGGACGTGGTAGAAGCCCATTCGCCCTATACCGGCACCAAGCTGCATATCTCGATGGACCCCGAGCCCTTCGATGTCAAGCGCCAGTCCAACGACAATTGGAAGAAGCGCTGGCGCAATGAGAAAGCACAGTGAATTTCGATTTCATCATCATCGGTGCCGGTTCGGCCGGCTGCATTCTTGCCCACCGCCTGAGCGAATCGGGCAGGCACAGCGTGCTATTGCTCGAAGCCGGCGGTCAGGATACCTCATGGTGGCTCAGGCTGCCGATCGGTTTTGTCAAGACGTACTACGACCCGCGTTATAACTGGATGTACTACAGCGAGCCGGAAGCGAAAATATTCTGGCGCCGGCTGTATGCGCCGCGTGGCAAGGTGATCGGCGGTTCCGGCGCGATCAACGCGATGGTTTATGTGCGCGGCCAGCCCTGCGATTTCGACGACTGGGAGGCTGCCGGAAATCCCGGCTGGGCCTATCGCGACGTGTTGCCGTATTTCAAGAAGCTGGAAAGCCATCCGTTGGGTGAAACGCCACTGCGTGGCGGCCGTGGCCCGATCGGCATCACGCAGATGAAACAGGCCGCGCATCCGATTTGCCATGATTATCTGCAAGCCTGCGCGCAGGCCGGCTACCCGCTCACCGACGATTTCAACGGTGAGCACTTCGAAGGCGCTGGCATCTACGAAGCCAATATCCGCAGCGGCATGCGCGATTCCAGCGCTGTCGCCTATCTGCACCCGGCCCTGGGGCGCGGCAACCTGCAGGTCGAGACCGACGCTGTGGCCGAACAGATTTTGTTTGACGGCAACCGGGGTGCCAGCGGTGTGGTGGTGCGTCAGCGCGGCCAGTTGCGTACATTTCGTGCCCGCCGGGAGGTCCTCCTTGCTGCGGGCGCGGTGGATTCACCGAAATTGCTGCAATTGTCCGGCGTCGGCGACAGCGCATTGCTGGCGCGCCATGGTATTCCCTTGCGCCACCATTTGCCCGCAGTCGGTTGCAACTTGCAAGACCATCTGTGCGCTTCGTTCCATTTTCGCGCCAAGCGCAAGACGCTGAATGATGAACTGGGTTCGTGGTATGGGCAGATCAAAGCCTGCATGCAATACCTGTTCAAGCGCTGCGGACCGCTGGCGCTCAGCGTCAACCAGGCGGGCGGGTTTTTCAAAGGCAGCCCGCAGGAGCGCAACCCCAACATCCAGCTGTATTTCAATCCGCTGTCCTATACGATCCCGGAAAATCCCAAGGCCCGTCTGAAACCGGATCCGTATTCCGGATTTCTGCTGTGCTTCAATGCCTGCCGTCCCAGTAGCCGCGGCAGCATTGAGATTGCTTCGGCCGATGCCGCCGTGCCGGCAGCGATACGCCCGAATTATCTGAGCACGCAAAAGGATCGCGATGAAGCGGTGCAGGGCGCGCGTCTGGTTCGTGAGTTGGTCCAGACGCCGGCTTTGTGCGCTCTGATTGCCGAAGAAGTCAGTCCGGCCAGCAGCGTGACCGACGCCGCCAGCATGTTGCAGTTCTTTCGTGAACGAGCCGGCTCGATCTATCACTTGTGCGGCTCCTGCGCGATGGGACCGGACCCGGAGACGGCCGTGGTGAGCGCGGCGCTGAAGGTGCATGGCGTGCGGGGCCTGCGGGTCGTCGATGCGTCGGTGTTTCCGAACATCACGTCCGGCAACATCAATGCCGCCACCATGATGGTGGCGGAGAAAGGGGCAGCAATCATCCTGGACGAGCATGGCTGACCGTGGCTGCCGTGGGCGGGGGTAGCAGGGCGTGAATCGGTGATACTCGCCCCATGCCGACACCCCCCGACACTTATCGGGCAGGCGGTCGTTCGGGTTCAGGACAAGGAAAATCCATGGCCGGTTTGACAGCGGGCGCGCCCACGCCGCAGGCCCTCACGGTGCACGAGAAATCGCGGGTGCTCGAAGCGGTGTTCTCCGACGGCGCCCGATTCCGCATCCCCTTTGAGCTGATGCGCGTGTATTCGCCATCGGCCGAGGTGCAGGGCCATGGGCCGGGCCAGGAAGTGCTGCAGACCGGCAAGCGCGAGGTAGGCCTGCTGGGGCTCGAGCCGGTGGGCAACTACGCCGTCAAGCCGATCTTCTCCGACGGCCACGAAAGCGGCATCTTCACCTGGGACTATCTCTATGAACTGGGCCAGCAGCAGGATGCGCTGTGGGCCAGGTACACGCAGCGGCTGGCCGCCGCTGGCGTGGACCGCGATGCGCCGATGCTGCGCGCCGCAGCAGGGGCCCATGGCTGCGGCAGCCGCCCCGATGCGACCGATCCGGATTAGGAGCCTGCACCTGCGCCGAGGCGGCCGTCGGCTTCCTCGGTGCTGCTCCCTTGGCGACAGCTGTTGCAGCTACTAAACTTGTAGCGAAACAGGCTCCGCGCTATAGTGGTTCCGGCGGATTGGCGGACCCGCAAGTCCTGCTACGAACTTTGATCCACCATTTGCGCAAGGAGGTGCGTCCATGCGTGCCAAAGAAAATGCCGCCATCAACCAGCTTTTCGAAAAACTCGAATGCCGTTATGCGCTGCGCGTGCTGTGGGCCCTGAAGGACGGCCACCCTCAGACCTTTCGTCTGCTGCAAGACAGCGTGGGCGGAATCACCCCGAATACGCTGAATACCCGCATCAAGGAATTGCGCGAAGCAGGCTTCGTCGATCATGGCAGCGAGGGCTACGTCGTCACCCCCTCGGGGGCCGATCTGCTCCGGCGCCTGAGCGACGTTCCGGCCTTCGCCTCCCGCTGGACCACCGGCCGGATGAAGACCGTTTGAAAGCCCGGTGAATCGTTTGACCCGCTGCCAACCCCTGCCCATGGGCCTTGTTTTCATCACGGGCGCGTCCAGCGGAATTGGCCAGGCACTGGCCCTGCGCTTCCACCGGGCGGGCTACCGTCTGGCCCTGGTGGCACGCCGCAGTGCCGAGCTCAGCGCGTGGGCGGACGCAGAGAAAATAAGCGCCGACCGCTGCGAAATCTATGCGGCAGACGTCACGCGCATCGAGAGCATCGTCGCCGCCGGACAGGAGTGCATCGCGCGCCAGGGCCTGCCCGATGTGGTCATCGCGAACGCCGGCATCAGCGTCGGCATGGATAGCGCGGTGCGCGGCGATATCGACGTGATGGCGCGCACCTTTGCCACGAATACCGTCGGCATGGCCGCCACGTTCCAGCCGTTTGTCGCCGCCATGGTCCAGCGGGGCAGCGGCACGCTGGTCGGCATTGGCAGTGTGGCCGCAATCCGGGGTCTGCCCGGGCATGGGGCGTACTGCGCGAGCAAGGCGGCGGTCGTCAGCTACTGCGAAAGCCTGCGCGGCGAACTGCGGGCGCACGGGGTGCGCGTGGTCACTCTGTTGCCAGGCTATGTGGATACCCCGCTCACACGCCGGAACCGCTACCGCATGCCCTTTTTGCTGCCTGTGGGTGATTTTGCGGAGCGCGCGTTCGATGCCATCGGCGCGGGTGCGAGCTACCGGGTCATCCCCTGGCAGATGGCCGTGGTGGCGAAGCTGCTGCGCGGGATGCCGAATGTGCTGTTCGACAAACTGTTCGCGGGCCGCCCGCGCAAGCAACGCCACGGCGAGCAGTAGCCGCTGCGTCTGCGCTGGGTGTGTGGGGGTTTGCGCGCCCCTGGGAGGAAGCGCGCGGGGTCGGCGGGAGAGCGGTTTTCAGTAGCCGCTGTTGCGGCCGCCGCCTCCGCCACCACCTCCGCCGCGGGGGCCCGAGCCGTAGGGGCTGCGGAAACCGCCCTCGCCGCGGCCACCACCACCCCCGTAGCCGCCGCCACCGCCTTCGCGGCCGCCGCCACCATCACGACCGCCACCGTAGCCACCACCGCCACTGCGACCGCCGCCGTAGTTGCCACCACCGCCGCCGCCCCCCCCTCCACCACCACCCCCGTAGCCACCGCTGCGGGGTGGACGGGGCTCCATGGGACGGGCTTCATTGACGACGATGCTGCGGCCGCCCAGAGGCTGGCCGTTCATGCCGGTGATCGCGGCCTGGGCCTCTGCGTCGCTGCCCATTTCCACGAAGCCAAAGCCCTTGGATCGACCCGTGTCGCGCTCCATCATGACCTTGGCGCTGGTCACGGCGCCGAATTGGCCAAAAGCCTGTTCCAAATCGCCGTCACGCACCGAGTACGGCAGGTTGCCGACGTACAGTTTGTTGCCCATCGAGGGACTCCTCAAAAACACGTGGAAAAAGCATCTAAGCGATGGAGTCCCGAAAACGCAGCCAGCTAATCTCAATGACGCTCTCAGCGTGAAACTGACGGATCACCGCAAACTTGGGGTGCGGGGCAGGCCCGCCGCCCATTATGGGCCATACTTTTGCGGAAAAAGCAAGCCGCGATACATGCTGTGGCAGCCCCCTGGGCGTCGGCAGACCCCGGGGATTGCTGCCAAGGTTTTTCAATAGCTGCTGCGGCCACCGCCGTAACCACCACCGCCGCCACCGCCGCCACCCCCATAGCCGCCGCTGCGGGGAGCGCGGGGCTCCATGGGGCGCGCTTCGTTGACCACGAGGTCACGGCCGCCAAAGCTTTGGCCATGCACGCCGCGGATTGCGGCCTGCGCCTCGGCATCGCTGCCCATTTCGACAAAGCCGAAGCCCTTGGAGCGGCCGGTGTCGCGTTCCATCATGACCTTGGCGCTACCGACCGAGCCGTACTGGCTGAAGGTCTGTTGCAAGTCTTCGTCGCGGAAAGAGTAGGGCAGATTGCCCACGTAGAGTTTGTTGCCCATGAAGGACTCCTGAAAAAAACATGAAAACGCGATGGAGCCCGACGCAATCAACAAACCTGTGACGACTTCAAAGACGCGAAACCGACCATTCACCGCTGAGCCAAGTCTCCGTGCCCAAGCACGAAAACTCGGCAATTATCGATCACTTCGTGCAAGCCGTGGCATTTTATTTCTGCTGCGCACGCCAAAAGCAGGAATTGCGTGGTTTTGCAGTGCTTTTCCGGGTAAGTGGGGTAGACTGCGCGGGTCTTTGGGGAGTAGCCCGCCCGGCACCGTGTGGCAAGGCCATGCGCCGGGGGCATGCGTCAACACACTTGGGCCGTTCCGGCCCATGGCGCATGCGGTTTTCGAGCTGGGCGAGACCATTGACTGCACGCCGATCCACAGTGCCGGAGTCGGGGTGCAGTCAATGCGTCATCCATCCATCCGGCCGGATAGGACCCCTCCCCATGGAAGCCTTTTTCATTTCCACGGCCATCGTCGCGCTTGCCGAGATGGGCGACAAGACGCAATGGCTGGCGCTCGTTCTTGCCGCGCGTTTTCGCAGGCCCTGGCCCATCGTGCTCGGCATTTTGGCCGCCACACTGGCCAACCATGGCCTGGCTGCGGCCGTGGGGGCCTGGGTCACCGCCTTCGTGGGTCCGCAGATGCTGCGCTGGATTCTGGGCGCATCGTTCTTTGCCATGGCGGCGTGGATGCTGATCCCCGACAAACCCGACGCGGACAAGGCCGGAGGAACTCCGCGCTGGGGGTGTTTGGCACCACCGTCGTGGCGTTCTTCCTGGCGGAGATGGGCGACAAGACGCAACTCGCCACGCTCATGCTGGCCGCGCGCTACGACGCCACCCTTTGGGTGGTGGCGGGCAGCACGCTGGGCATGGTGCTGGCAAACGCCCCGGTGGTCTGGTTCGGCGAGCGCATCACCCGCAGGCTGCCGATCCGCGTGGTGCATCTGGTTTGCGCCGTGATTTTTCTGCTGCTGGGGCTGCTGGCGATGTTTGCGCCTGCGCCGTGATGGGCGCGGCGGGCGCTTTTGGTATATTTGCCGCACGCGCCGATTTGCCACCGCTTGCGGGCGCTCTATAAATCCTGCTAAAGACCCGACCGACATCTCCGCCCGGCCTCGTTCTTAGCGATGCCGGGTTTTTTTATGCCGCTCATTGCCACGCCCCAGACCATGCATTTTCCGGACGCGCTGCCGCTGCAAAGCGGCGCGGTGATCCGCGACTACCAACTGGCGTTCGAGACCTACGGTCGGCTCGACGCCGTCCGCTCGAATGCCGTGCTCGTATGCCATGCGCTCAACGCATCGCACCACGTGGCGGGCGTCTACGCCGGGCAGGACAGGAGCGAGGGCTGGTGGGACAACATGATCGGCCCCGGCAAGCCGGTGGACACCGAGCGCTTCTTCGTCATCTGCGTGAACAACCTGGGTTCCTGCTTTGGCTCCACCGGGCCCATGCACCGGCACCCCGACACGGGCGCGGTCTACGGCGCGGACTTTCCCGTGGTCACGGTGGAGGACTGGGTGGACGCGCAGGCCCGGCTGCTGGACCGGCTGGGCATCGGGCAACTGGCCGCCGTGCTCGGGGGCAGCCTGGGCGGCATGCAGGCGCTGTCCTGGACGCTGCAATACCCCGAGCGCGTGCGCCATGCGGTGGTGGTCGCCAGCGCGCCCAATCTCACGGCCGAGAACATTGCCTTCAACGAAGTGGCCCGCCGCGCCATCGTGACCGACCCGGACTTCCACGGCGGCCATTTCTACCGCCACGGCGTGATTCCGAAGCGCGGGCTGCGCATCGCACGCATGATCGGTCACATCACGTACCTCAGCGACGACGTGATGAACGAGAAGTTCGGCCGCCAGCTACGCGCGGGACTGGCGCTCAAATACAGCACGCAGGACGTCGAGTTTCAGATCGAGAGCTATTTGCGCTACCAGGGCGACAAGTTCAGCGACTACTTCGACGCCAACACCTACCTGCTGATCACGCGGGCGCTGGATTACTTCGATCCGGCCCGCGCGCACGACGGTAGCCTGGCCCGCGCGCTGGCGCGGGCCAGCGCGCGCTTTCTGCTGGTGAGCTTCAGCACCGACTGGCGCTTTGCGCCCCGGCGCAGCCGCGAAATCGTCAGGGCGTTGCTCGACAACTGCCGCAGCGTGAGCTACGCGGAGATCGACGCGCCCCACGGGCACGACGCCTTCCTGCTCGACGACGCCCGCTACATGGGGGTGATGCGCTCTTATTTCGATGGCATTGCAAAGGAGCTGCCATGACCGGCAAAGCCACCATGGAAGCGCTGGCGCGTCTGGTGCCGCAGGGCGCGCGCGTGCTCGACCTGGGCTGCGGCGACGGCGCCATGCTCGACTACCTGCAGCGTGCACGCGGCTGCAGCGGCTACGGCGTGGAGATTGCCGACGCGAACGTGCTTGCCTGCGTGCGGCGGGGCGTGGACGTGATCCAGCTCAACCTGGACGAAGGACTGGCCCTGTTCGACGACGACTCGTTCGACGTGGTCCTGCAGATCGATACGCTGCAGCACCTGCGCAACGCCGAGACCATGCTGCGCGAGACCGCGCGCGTGGGCCGCACGGGCGTCGTCGCCTTCCCCAATTTTGCGCACTGGCCAAACCGCATGTCCGTGCTGCGCGGGCGCATGCCCGTGACCCGCCGCCTGCCCTACCAGTGGTACGACACGCCCAACATCCGCGTGGGCACGTACAAGGACTTCGAGGTGCTGGCCACCAAGAACAGCCTGCGCATCCTGGAGTCGTTCGGCCTGCAGGATGGGCGCACTGTGCGCTGGCTACCCAATGCCCGCGCGGGCACGGCGGTGTTCCACTTCGAGCGGGCCTGAAGGAGTCAGCTGCCCTTGGGTGTCGTCTGGAGCATCTTCATGGCCGAGCCAAGCAGCGCCGCCACCTCGGTCATATTGCTCGGCACGATGAGGGTGGTCGTGGCGTCCGACGCCACCTGGCTGTAGGCCTCGATGGCTTTTTCGGCGACCTTGAGCTGGACCGCCTGCTCTCCGCCGGGCTGGCGGATGGCGCCGGCCACCCGCTCGATCGCCTGCGCCGTGGCTTCGGCAACGGCCTTGATGGACTCGGCCTCGCCCTGCGCCTTGTTGATGACCGCCTGCTTCTCGCCCTCCGAGCGCGCAATGAAGGCCTCGCGCTCCCCCGTGGCGATGTTGATCTGCTCCTGGCGGCGGCCCTCGGAGGCGGCAATCAGCGCGCGCTTCTCGCGCTCTGCGGTGATCTGCTGCTGCATGGCGTGCAGGATTTCCTTCGGCGGCGTCAGGTCCTTGATTTCGTAGCGCAGCACTTTCACGCCCCAGTTCAGCGCCGCCTCGTCGATGGCCTGCACCACCTGGGCGTTGATGATGTCGCGCTCTTCAAAGGTCTTGTCCAGTTCCAGCTTGCCGATGACCGAGCGCAGCGAGGTTTGCGCCAGCTGCGTCACGGCCACGATGTAGTTCGACGAACCGTAGCTCGCGCGCATCGGGTCCGTGACCTGGAAGTACAGGATGCCGTCCACCTGCAACTGGGTGTTGTCGCGGGTGATGCAGACCTGGCTGGGCACATCGAGCGGGATTTCCTTGAGGCTGTGCTTGTACGCCACCTTGTCGATGAAGGGCAGCAGAAAGCTCAGCCCCGGCGTGAGGGTGCCTGCGTATTTGCCCAGGCGCTCCCTGACCCAGGCGTTTTGCTGGGGAACGACCTGGACGGAACGCGCGATGAAGATCACGGCAATGATCAGGAGGATGATGGCAAGGATTTCCATGAAAAAACTTTCTTTGCTGGCAAACAGGGGAACGGGGAACTCGGGGGGCAGTTGGCAGTTAGCGTGCCGTTTCCTGCAGCGGGTCGACCAGCAGGCGGCTTCCCACCAGTTCCACGACGCGGTGCCGTCCGGTGCAGGGTGTGGCATCGGGGCGGTGGATGGCGGTCCATTGGGCGCCCCGGTACTTCACGGTGGCCGTGCCGTCGGTGCCCCAGCGCTCGATCAGGACGGTCTCGCCGACGTCCAGGTTCACACTGTGCTCAGAAGGAGCACGGGGATCTCCAGGGCGTTTCTTCTTCAGCTGGTAGCAGGCGAGCAGCGCCGCGCTGGAGACGATGGCGGCCGCTGCCGTTTGCAGTGCCGCGGACAAGCCCAGATGCGCCGCAAGGGCAGCGGCAACCGACCCCAGGGCCAGCATGAGCAGATAGAACGTTCCGGTGAGCAGCTCCGCCACGACCACGGTCCCCGCTATAAGCCACCAGATGGTGGAATCCGCCATGTTGGAATTCCTTTGTGTGCATGTTTTCAGGATCCCCATCCCGGGCGCTCCGGGGCAGGGGAGCCGCAGTTTACTCTGCGCCAACTTGTCGGGTCGTCGAGGCGGGGCAGCCCGCGTGCCCGGGTTTGCAGGTTCTCACCCTGCCCGTGCGCGCCACGACGATGCGCCGTGTCTCCTCCCGCACGCGGGCAGGGGGTACGTCGGTGCGTGCAATCGACAGGCTCAGGGCCACGGGCGCCCCGCCCAGGTTCGTGGAGTAGCCGGAGCTGTCGAATTTGACGTAGGGGGAGGCGCCCGCGGCAGTGTTGTTCCCGGTGACGTTGAAATGGCTCTTCACCGCTCCCTGGACCTGCACCGTGATGTCCGCGGCGTGCGTGTACACACTGTCCCGGTTGGCGTCCACATAAACGACCCAGCCGCTGTTCCAGCCCGTGCCGCGCGGCCGGACAAAGGCATTCTTGCCGGTTTTCAACGCCTCCCACCGGGCCGCGTTGATCGAGGCCAGGAGCGTGTTCGTGAGCGCGCTGAGCTCGGAGTTGCGCTGATACTGCACAAGGCTGGGCGCCGCCAAGCCCATCAGCACCGCTGCCAGCGCGACGCTGAGCAGCAGCTCGATGAGTGTCCAGCCGCGATCAATGCGCTGGCCGGCGTG
>NZ_AFAL01000406.1 GCF_000193225.1 Verminephrobacter aporrectodeae subsp. tuberculatae At4
CGCCGGCGCACGCGCCGCGGACCGGGCCCGCGGCCTGGCCGTGGGCCGCGAGGCAGCGCACACCGACGAGGGCGGCGAATTCCTGCGCCAACTCGCCACGCACTGGAAAAGGAACTACGCCGGCTGGACAGCCTGGATACTGACCCCGGACCCGAAACTCCCCGGCAAACTGCACCTGCAAGCCGCGCGCCGCGTCCCGCTCTACAACGGCCCCATCGAGTGCCGCCTGCTGCGCTTTGACCTGACGGCAGGATCGATGCGCACGCCGCGTGCCGCGCCAGCTGCTGCGGCCGATGGCGTGCAAGACCCGGCGCAATGAGGGCCCGCGCTGGCGCGCAAGGTCAAGGAGAGCCCGGGAGCGGAAAAAATATCTTGACACACCCGCCATGGTGTGTAACAGTGCGCGCGTACCTCCCTGCGTGCTTCCGGTATGCAGGCGCGAAGCCCCCTCAACGGGGGCTTCTGCATTTCTTGGTACCCAAGGTGGTCAGACACAATCCTGGAACGAACGTCTACATAGACGGCTTCAACCTCTATTTCGGAGCACTCCGAAAGACTCCATACAAATGGCTTGATCTGGAAGCCCTCTGCCGAGCATATCTCCCAAAAAACGACATTACGGCAATCAAGTATTTCACTGCCAAAGTCAGCTCACGCCCCAATGACCCTCAGCAGCCGGTCAGACAGGAAACCTACCTGCGGGCGATTTCCACGCTTCCAATCGTCAGCATTATCTACGGGCACTACCTCTCCCACACGGTATCGGCTCGACTGGCCAATCCACCAGCGGGTGGAAGCCTCTATGTCGATATCATCAAGACGGAAGAAAAAGGGTCTGACGTAAATCTTGCTGCACACCTCTTGCATGAGGCGCATTTGAACAAGTTTGACATCGCCGTTGTGATATCCAATGGCTCCGACTTGCTGGAGCCCATAAAGTTGGTCAGAACAGAGCTCCGTAAAATCGTCGGAGTTTTGAATCCGCATAAAAAAGCCAGCTGCGCCATCTTGCCGCATATTGACTTCATAAAGAAAATTCGTGCTGGCGTTCTCGCAGAATGCCAATTTCCTGATGTCTTGCACGATGCTCAAGGCGTCATCAATAAACCTGCTGGATGGTAAATCAAACCGTGCCAATTATGTCTTTCGGGTGCGACAGGCAATCGCCGACGAAAACATAACCGCCATTGTCTCGGCTACAGGTTGAAATCGTCGATGCAGGTGATGACGCGGTTCATGCCAGACCTGCCCCCCGAAAGTTGGGGGTGTCGTTGACAGCGGCCCCGGCACCTGTGGTATCCTCCGGGCTCAACCCCGCCGAAAGATCGCATCTTCGGCCCGACGCCTCCCCCGTGGAGGCGTTTCTTTTTCCTGCTGTGCATTCGACAGCCTCCGATGGCAATCTCGCTGTGCGCGATGGTGGCGCTGCTGCGTGCCCTGGCAATCAACTGCGCGAAAGGGTCCCGCACCCTGAGCGGGCATGGAGACATCGCGCATGGCAACACCCTGGCCGCAATGCGCTCGACTTCGGCATCCTGCGCCTTGATCAGTTCCTTCTTCGGCCTCGCGCTCTCGTGCGCCAGCCGTCGATGTTTCCTCGTCCGCCATCTTGGCACCCAGAACGTCCAGCAAGCGCCCCTCGCGGACCTTGCGATTCAGGCGCTCCTGCTGGCTGCGCAGTTCCTCTTCCGGCGTCCGCCCGGACGGGATATCTCGTCAATCAGCGCTTCGCGCTTCGCGAGGCGGTTCCGGAAGGAGCAGAGCAAGGCCCATGTGTGTTGCTGCCCTTGCGCCAAATGATGCCCAATCACCACCGGCACCGCCGCCGGCCGGCCGGGAAGCTGTGTACAGAGGTAAACCCCGCGCTCAGAAGTCAGATTCTGCTGACGTGAAATACATCCGTTTCATTTTGTGCTGCTATGTTGCGGGGCAGAACACGAGCGCCCAAAGAGCCGTGAAAAACACCTCTGATCGCGGTGCCCGGCTTGCCCTGTTCCCGTGCGTCCAAGGTGTTGCGGTAGACAGCCGCGCCGGCCCAACTGGGCCAGTTGCTCGGCGGTTTGCATTGGAATCGGGGATTTGCCCATGGAATCAGGCGTTTATCCGCATATCACCTGTCATATCGGGAAAACTTTGTGGTGTCTGCGGGAAGCAATTCATTGCAGATTGATGCAGTCTGTCCTGGACGGCGCACCCATGATGGCGCGCCCATGTTGAACCACCAACGTCCTCTTGCATGCACCGCCCCACCGGGCGTTGGCAGGCGCTTGGGCCGCACGCCGCTGCATCACCCGCATGCAGCAACGCACGCCACGGGCCCTGTTCACAGGGATAGAAGTCCAAACCCCAACCACCGCACGCCCCCACGGGAGGAAAACCATGCCTGACAACACCACAATACCCACGATCGACCCTTCTGGCTGCAGCATCGACCCACCCATTGTCGGAATCGGCCAAACCGCCACTGTCACCATCAAATTCACCACACCGGTGAAGGAACTCACCCCCGCCAAGATCATTCATTTCCCCGTGATCAACGTGAGCGCTATCCACCCCACCGACGGATACAGCGACACTTGGCAATTCACCGCACCGGGACAGACCGACAACTCACTGGGACTGAACCACTCCGCCATCAAAGTGGACCTCAGTAACATGGTCGACCAATTTAACAACCACGGAGAGTCCTCCGTGCCCACCGGCTTGACCTACACCCTGGATCTCGATCGGCCCAGGATAAGCAGTGCCACGGTGAACGGTAACAAACTGGAGCTTACCTGGAGCGAAACGCTGAAGCTGCCGGACGATAAGAACCCTCTGACCAAAACGCCCTTCACTGTGTTCGTCGATGGCAAAGAACAGGGCATCGCCGATGGTGTGGTCGTGGATCCCACAAAAAACACCGTCACGCTGACACTGAACACCCCGGTACTCCAGCAACAGGTGGTGAAAGTCAACTACACCGACCCCAAGGCCGGTGACGACAAAACCGGCGTCATACAGGACCTCGCTGGCAACGACGCCGACACCGCCCTGGAAAATTCCGTGACCAACAACACACCGGACATCAAGGCCCCGGTACTCATCACCTCCCCCAAGCCCACGGTCAACGGAAACACGCTGGTGCTTCACTACTCCGACGAAGATAGTGTCCGCCTGCACGAGGACACGCCGACAGGCAACGGGGGCTTTGCCGTGAGCAGCGACACCAAGAAGGAGTCCATCCCCGTCAACAGTGTCACCGTGAACGCAGCGGACAAGACCGTCACGCTGACGCTCAGCCGTCCGGCGGACTACCTTGAGACGGTGACCGTCAGCTACACCGCTCCCGGCGACCATATGGTGCGGGACGCGGCAGACCACGGCGCGGCGAACTTTACCAGCCAGTCCGTGGACAACGTCACGAAAGACACCACCCCCCCGACGCTCATCACCGATGACAAGCACGGCCCCAAGGTCACCGGCGACCAACTGACACTCAGCTACGAGGACCAGAGCCATCTCAACGGGATCGACCTGCGTGACGGCGCAGGCTTTACGGTCGCCACCAAGGACCCGACGGCCATCACCGTCTCAAAAGCCGTCGTCAATCCGGCGGACAAGACCGTCACGCTGACGCTGAGCCGCCTCGTGGCCGACACGGAGACGCTGACCGTCAGCTACACCAAGCCCACGGGCAACGACGCGGCCGTGGTGCAGGATGTGGCAACGAACCCTGCGGCGAACTTCACCGACAAGCCCGTGACCGTCGAGAAAGACACCAGCCCCCCGTCGCTTATCACCGAGGGCGTCTATGCCCCCACGGTCAATGGCAAACAACTGGTGCTTACCTATACCGATGCCAATCTCCTGGACGGCCAGCACATCGCACCCGCCTCGGCCTTTGCGGTGAACAGCAGCGCAAATGACGCCATCACCGTCAGCAAAGTCACCGTCACGGGAAGGACCGTCACCCTGGAACTCGACCGCGAAGTGGCTGGCGGCGAGGTGCTCGGGCTGAGTTACAACCAGCCTGCGACCGACGACCGGATACAGGACACGGGAAGCCACGACGCACCGGGCTTCGCAAACCAGGCCGTGACCAACAAGATCACGGACACCACGCCCCCGGTGTTCGAAAGCGCCACGGTCAACGGCAGCACCTTGACGCTGAGCTACACCGATGCGGGCTACCTGAACGCGGAGCGCCCCGCACCCGCCTCGGCCTTTGGGGTGAGCAGCAACGACCCTGCGGACGTCCACGTCAGCAAAGTCAGCATCATGGACAGGACCGTCACCCTGACGCTCGACCGCGAAGTGGCCAGCGGCGAGGTGGTCAAGCTGACCTACACCGCCCCGGCCGACACCGACCCCCTGGCCATACAGGATGCATCGAGCAACCACGCGATCAGCTTGGCGTCCACGGATGTGAAGAACTTCACACCCGCACCGCACCCCAATGTGCCGGGCACGGACAGCGACGGAGCTCCTGTCTCCCAGGAAGACCAGGCCGTCGGCCCCACGGGGGCAGTCACCGGCGACGGCAATGGGGACGGCATAGCAGACAGCCTCCAGGCGGCAGTCGGCTCGATCAGCGTCACGACGACCAACGCCGAGACGAGCAGCGATTCCAGCACCTCGCTCACCCTGGTGGCCGACAGCCAGGATGGGGATGTCAGCGCCAACAGC
This sequence comes from Verminephrobacter aporrectodeae subsp. tuberculatae At4, assembly GCF_000193225.1. Lineage (GTDB taxonomy): Bacteria > Pseudomonadota > Gammaproteobacteria > Burkholderiales > Burkholderiaceae_C > Acidovorax > Acidovorax aporrectodeae. The sequence continues at coordinate 4,669 of NZ_AFAL01000406.1, forward strand.
AAGGCCAGCATCACCAGCCTGGAGCAAAAGGCGACTCCCCCCGACCTGCCCCAGGCGCTGGAGACGCCGATCGAGCTGACGAGTTTCCAGGCCACGCTGGAGACTACCGGCAGCAGCGAGAGCTTCAGCCTGTTCGTGGACCCGGCGACGCAGAGCAACGGCTACTGGATGCAGGACAGCACCGGCACCTGGGTGAACCTGACCAGCGAGCCTTACGGCGGCAAGATGGTGGCCGAAGGCGAGCGGCTGCGGCTGGACTTCTCGATTACCGATGGCGGGCAGTTCGACGCCGATGGCAAGGCCGATGGCGTCATCACCGCCCCGGGCGCCGCAGGGCATATGCCGCTGTCCATCGTGGGGCAGGCGCCGGATCTCGCGCAGGACGGGTTCTGGTTCTGAAGGCGGCCCCCTCCACGGGGGCTGCTCGGGCCGCTCCCGTTGCGCCCGGACCGCAGGCCGCCCATGGCGGCGCGGTGGCGGGACGGGCCCGGGCGCCGGGGAACTGTATATGGACGTAAACTTCTGGCGCAGAAGCCAGAATCCGCGCGCGCCTTCCCGGGCCTGCCGACCCGCACAGGGCGGTGCGAGGCTTCGCGCACCTTGCCGCCCATGCCGGGGGCGGCAACGGCGTCCAGCGGCGGGGCCAGGCCCAGCGCCCAAGGAACCGTAAAACACCCCGACTGCGGTGCCCGGTTTCAGCGCGCGCGCAGGGTGCTGCGGTTGATCCCGACCCTGTCCGCGAGCGCGGCCCCCGACCAGCCACGCCGGATGCACCTGACCCACCCGGACCTGCTGCTCGGCAGTCTGCGTCGGCATCGGGAATTTGCTTATGGAATCAGGCGTTGACCAGCACGACGCCTTCCCGATCCGGCAAATTTCATGTTACCTGTGGGAAGCAATTCATTGCGTACTGATGCACTCCATCCCGGACGCTGCATCCATGATGGCGTGCCCATGTTGACACCAGCATGGAACAACGCAAACCACGGGCCCTGTCCAAAAGGGTAGGCGCCCAAGCCTTGCAGGACTGCATACCGCCGTCCCCCGCACGGGCCCTGTGCACGAGAGGCAGGCGCCCAAACCCCAACCAACGCACGCCCACCCCGGGAGGAAAAAACCATGCCCAACAACATCAAACCCACGAACGAACCGCTGGACGACAAGTCCCCAGCAGCCACGACGGCCTTCAAGACACTCGCCTATGACCGACACGCGGACTTTGCCGATCCGCTGGCCGGGGATGCCACCGCCGGCAACGTGGCGGACTCCATCCCGGCGTCCGCCGGCTTGAACTACGCCGGGGACCCCACCTGGTCCACGGTGAACGGCGACAAGCCGGCTCTTTCCTGGAGCAGCATCTGGAAATTCATCACGCCGGCACCGACCCCCGACAGCCCATGGAATGACTCCGGCCCTGAGGCGAACCCCAACGGCGTGCTCGACGAGCACGAACCGCTGGCCGACAGGACCCCTGCGGCCACAACGGCCTTCAAGACACTCGTCTATGACCGACACGCGGACTTTGCCGATCCGGTGGTCGTGGATGCCACGGCCCAGGCCGTCAAGCAATTCACCTGGGCCATGTTCCTTTGCTTTGTTGGCCAAGTGGATACCACGGCCCACCAGACACCCACCACGTGGGCATGCCCGTGGGATGACCCCAACGGCAGGATCGACGAGGACGATCCGCTGTACAAGTTCCTTTGCTTTGTTCGCCAAATGGATGCCGCAGCCCAGCAGACACCCACCCCATGGGATGACTCCAACCCCAACGGCGGGATCGACGAGGACGAACCGCTGCACAAGTTCCTTTGCTTTGTTCGCCGGATGGATGTCGCAGCCCCCCAGACACCCAGCCCATGGGATGACTCCAACCCCAACAACGGGATCGGCAAGGACGAACCGCTGGACGACAAGACCCCCACGGCCAAAACGGACTTCAAGGTGCTCATCTACGACATCGACTGGAACTCTGTCAGTGATGTGTCCAACCGCATCGCACGGTATAACTTCGCCTCGGCGAACCCCATCAGCAGGATCTTCGAGAACGAACCGCTGGAAGACGGGATCCCTCCGCGCCCAACATCCTTCGCAGTGCTCCTCAGTGATAGCAACCAGGCCGTTTCCGGTCTGGTGACCGTGGATGTCGCAGCCCGGATCCTCATCCCGTCGATACCGAACCCCAACGGCAGGATCGACAAGAACGCACCGCTGGACAATAAAACCTCTGCGACCAAGCCGGCCTTCAAGGTGCTCGTTTATGACAACAACGGGGACTTTGTCGATAAGGTGGCCGTGGATGCCATAGCCCAAACCATCACACTGGATGTGAACCCGGTGATGGCCAGCAACGTCTACTGGATGCAGGACAGCACCGGCGCTTGGATAAACCTGCGCAACCAGCTTTCCTGCTGCGAGATGGTGACGGAAAGCGAGCGACAGTGGCTGGACTTGCAGATCGCCAATGACTGGCCGCTCGACGTCGATGACGTCATCACCACCCCTGGCGCCGCAGGACATATTCCGCTGTCCCTCGTGGGGCAGGCGCCGGATCTGGCATCCGACGGGCTCTGGTTCTGAAAGCAAGCCTGGGGGCTGCCTGGGCCGCCCCCATTGCACCCGGACCGCAGACCCGCCTCCAACCAACACATACATCACGGGAGGAAAAACCATGCCTGGCGAGATAAAACCCACGATAAACACTGCTGCTGGCCCCATCGACCCCGCCGTTGTCGGAATCGGCCAATCCACCACGGCCCCTGCGGCCACGGCGGCCTTCAAGGTGCTTATCCACGACATCAACTGGGACTGCATCGATCAGGTGCGCATAGACACCACCGCCCATACCGTCACGCAATCCACCGCGCCGGCAGCGAACCCCACCGGCGGGATCGACCAGGACGCACCGCTGGCCGCCAGGAGCCCTGCAACCAAAACGGCCTTCAAGGTGCTCGTCTATGACAGCAACTGGGACTTTGTCGATCATGTGGCCGTGGACGCCATAGCCCAGACCGTCGTACTGAATGTGGGCTCGGCGACGAACAGCAACGACTACTGGGTGCAGGACAGCGCCGGCACTTGGGTGAACCTGGGCAAGGTGCCGCGCGCAGACGTGGTGGGGATGGCAAGCGAGCAGCTGTGGCGGGACTTCCAGATCGCCCATGGCGAGCCATGCGGCGCCGACGACGCCATCACCGCCCCTGGCCCCGCAGGGCAGGTGCCGCTGTCCCTCGTGGGGCAGGCGCCGGATCTGGCGCATGGCGGGCTCTGGCTCTGAAGGCCAGCCCGGGGGCTGCCTGGGCCGCCCCCGTTGCCCCCGGACCGCAAACCACGGGCCCTGTCCGCAGGGGACAGGCGCCCCAACCCCAACCAACACACACCCACCACGGGAGGAAAACCATGCCTGACAAAATAAAACCCACGATGGACACTTCTGCTCCCCCCATCGACCCCGCCGTTGCCGGAATCGGCGCATCCACCACGGTGCTCACCCTCAGATTCAGCGAGCCGGTGCACAACGTCCGCTCCGACACGCTCGCCATCGGCCTGCAAGGTTTCACTGGCACGGAGTCCCCCAGGACCAGCACAAGCGCCAACACCCCCGACGCCAACGGCTACGGCGACATCTGGAAATTCACCATGTCGGCACCGAACCCCGACAGCCCATGGAATGGCTCCGCCCTGAAGGCGAACCTCGATGGCATGCTCGACAAGGACGAACCGCTGGGCGCCAAGACCCCTGCGGCCAAAACGGCCTTCCGGGTGCTCATCTATGACATCAACTGGGACTTTGTCGATCAGGTGGCCATGGGCACCACGGCCCGGACCCCCACGCAATCCACCCTGTCGGCAGCGAAGCCCGACGGCGTGATCGACCAGGACAAACCGCTGGGCGCCAGGACCCCTGCGGCCCAAACGGCCTTCAACACGCCCGTCCAGGTCAGAAACCACTGGGACTACTTTGTCGATCAGGTGGTCGGAGATGCCCCAGCGGCCCGGCCCGCCACGCAATCCACCCTGCTGTCGGTACCAAACCCCGACAGCCCATGGAATGACTCCGGCATCGAGGCGAACCCGGGCGGCGTGATCGACCAGGGCGCGCCGCTGGACGATGAGACCCCTGCGGCCAAAGCGGTCTTCAAGGTGCTCGTCTACGACACCGACTGGAGCCTTGCCGACAAGCTGGTCGTGGACGCCACGGCCCAGGCCGTCACACTGAACGTGGACCCGGCGACGAGCAACGACTACTGGGTGCAGAACAACGTCGGCACCTGGCTGAACCTGACCAGCACGCTGTACGGCGGCAAGATGGTGATCGAAGGCGGGCGGCTGCGGCTGGACTTCCCGACCCCCGATGGCGGGCCACTCGACGCTGACGGCGCCGCAGGGCATGCGCCGCTGTCCCTCATGGGGCAGGTGCTGGATTCGGCGCATGGCGGGTTCTGGCTCTGAAGACGAGCCCTCCTCAGGGGGCTGCCAGGGCCGCCCCCGTTGCACCCGGACCGTATGCCCCCCACGGGGGGCAGGCGCCCAAACCCCAACCAACACACCCACCACGAGGGGAAAACCATGCCTGACGAAATAAAGCCCACGATGGGCACTTCTGCTGGCCACATCGACCCCGCCGTTGCCGAGGCGAACCCCACCGGCGTGATCGACCAGGACGAACCGCTGGACGACAGGACCCCCGTGGCCACGGCGACCTTCTTCAAGGTGCTCATCCATGACATCAATTGGGACTTTGTCGATAAGGTGGTCGTGGGGGGCAGCACGGCCCGGGCCGTCCCGCAATCGACCCCGTCGGCACGGAACCCCGACAGCCCATGGAATGCCTTCGGGCTTGAGGCGATCCCCAACGGCGTGATCGCGAAGAACAAACCGCTGGACGACGAATCCCCTGCGGCCACAACGGCCTTCATGGTGCTCGTCTACGACAAGGACTGGGACTTTGTCGCCAAGGTGGTCGTGGCTGCGACCGCCCGGATCGTCACACTGCATGCGAACCCGGCGACGAGCAACGACTACTGGGCGCAGGACGGCGCCGGCACCTGGGTGAACCTGAGCAGCGCGCGCTACGACAGCAAGATGATGATCGAAGGTGGGCAGCTGCGTCTGGACATCCCGACGATCCATGGCGGGCCATTCGACGCCGGCCGCGCCGCTGTCCCTCGTGGGGCAGGCGCCGGACCTGCCGCATGACGACGGGTTCTGGTTCTGAGGGCCACCCACGGGGGCCGGGCGGCGGGATGGGCTTGCGCACCCGGCGCCCATCCCTGTCTATGGCCGCCCCCGGCCCGAGCGCGTCGAGCCGGGGTCCAGGAAATGCTGTTTGAAATAGTTCCGGAACGCCGTCATCGCGGGGGAAAAATCGATGCCCTGTTTCCAGCCCAGGCCGACGTTCATGGGCGGGATTTCGTCGCGCAGATTGATGGTCTCGATGCGCCGGCCCTCAAGCGACCAAGGCCGATACACCATGTCGGAGAGGATGCTCACGCCCATGCCGTTGGCCACCATGCTGCGCGCGGCCTCGACCGAGCTGGTGCGCAAGCGGATATCCGGTTGCAGGGGGGTCTGGCTCCAGTACTTGAGCGCCGCCGCCGCGGCCTCGTCAACGGTGAGCATGACGTAGGGCTCCTTGGCCACGTCGGCGAGCGTGACCTCGGGATTCTTCAGCAGGTGGTGCTTGCTGCAAACCCACAGCCGGCGGTGCGAGCCAAAGAAAGTCTCGATCGAGAGTTCCGTCAAAGCGACGTTCGAGGTGAGCATCAGGCCCATGTCGTAGCGCCGGGTGACCAAGCCCTCCTCAATGTCTTGGCGCACCGCTTCGTGCACCTTGACGTGGATGTGCGGGTGCAGTTGGGCAAAGCGCTGCAAGTGGTGCGGGAGGAAGTAACCCAGAACCGTGTAGCTCGCCGCAATCGTCAACCGGCCTTCGACGGCGGTTTCCTCGTTGGGCATGCGTTCCGCCGCGTCGATGGCGGCCAGAACCGCGTAAGCGTGGCTCAGAAAGCGCCGGCCCGCGTGGGTCAACTCAACCCCGTGCGCATGGCGCTCGAACAGGGATTGATTGAGCATCTCCTCGATTTCGCGCACCGAGGTCGTGACCGCCGACTGCGAGATGTTCAGCTGCACCGCCGCCTGCGAGATGCGGCCCACCTCGGCGACCGCGGTGAAGTATTTGAGTTGCCGAATTGTCAGCGCCATTGCGAAGCAGGTCCGAAGCCGGGGGGAATCTGATTTTCTGAAAAGCCTGCGAGTATTTGAACAAAAAGCGGACAGAAACCCTGGGGTAAACCACTAAATTTCCCGCTGGGCACATTGCTTTTTCAGATAGGACAGCATCTGAATTAAATACTTTTCAGCGGCTTGCGGGGAGCCTATTCTTTGCCATCGTTGCATTGATCGAGTCAACCCGGCCGATCGCACAGCGGTATTCAACACGCAGGCCGAACCCGTGAAGAAAACGCAAATCGATCTGAACTCCGACATGGGCGAGGGCTTTGGCCCCTGGACCATTGGTGACGGCGTGGACGAGCAGCTGATGCCGCTCATCAGCTCGGCGAATATCGCCACGGGCTTTCACGCGGGCGACCCGAACATCATGCGCAAGACGGTCGGCATGGCGCGCCAGCACGGGGTCGGTATCGGCGCCCATCCGGGCCTGCGCGATCGGCAGGGTTTTGGCCGGCGCCACATCGACGCGCCGGCGCACGAGTTGCTCCACGACATGCTCTACCAGCTGGGAGCGCTGCGCGAATTCGCGCGCCTGGAGGGGCTCGCGCTGCAACACATCAAGCCCCATGGTGCGCTGTACATGCACGTGGCGCGCGACGAGGCGCTGGCGCTGGCGCTGGTCGAGGCGCTGCAGCGGATCGACCCCGGGCTGTACCTCTACTGCATGGACGGCTCCACCGTGCACCGCGTCGCGCAGGCGCTGGGGCAGCCGGTGGTGCGGGAGTTCTACGCCGACCGCGACTACGACCAGAGCGGCTCCATGGTCTTCACGCGCCGCGTCGCGGCCCTCGACCCCGAGCGCGTGGCCCGGAAGGTGGCGCGCGCCTGCACCGAGGGCCTGGTGCACACGGTCGAGGGACGCGACATCTCCGTCGCGTTCGATTCGGTATGCATTCACAGCGACACGCCCGGCGCGCTCGATCTGCTGCGTGCGACGCGGCGCGCCCTGGACGAGAAACAGATTCGCGTCGTCGGCGCCAACATGCTGGCGCTGGCCTGAGCCCTGCGCGTCACCCCCCCATTCCCAGGAGACACCGATGGCCACTGCGCATGAGATTCTGAGCCCCCTGCCGGGCACCTTCTACCGCCGCCCCTCGCCCGACGCGCCGCCCTACAAATCGGAGGGCGACGCGGTCGCCGTGGACGAGGTGCTGGGCCTGGTCGAGGTGATGAAGCAGTTCAGCGAAATCCGGGCCGAAGTCGCGGGCCGCATGGGCCCGTTCCTGGTCGAGGACGGCGACCCCGTCGAACCGGGGCAGTTGCTCGCGACCATCGCAGTCGCATGAGGCAGGGCCGCACCATGCCCGCGCGCTTCGACAAGCTGCTCATCGCCAACCGGGGCGAGATCGCGGTGCGCATCGTCCGCGCTGCGCAGGAACTGGGCCTGCGCACGGTCGCCGTCTACAGCGACGCAGACGCGCAGGGCTTGGCCGTGCAGATGGCCGACGAGGCCGTGCGCATTGGCCCCGCGCCTGCGGGCAAAAGCTATTTGAACGCCGAGGCGATCGTCCAGGCCGCGCTGCAAAGCGGCGCCGGCGCGGTGCATCCGGGCTATGGGTTTCTCTCCGAGAACGCCGACTTCGCGCAACGTGTCGAGGCCGCCGGCCTGGTCTTCGTCGGGCCGGCGCCGCATTCCATCCGCAGCATGGGCGACAAGGCTGCGGCGCGCGCTGCGGCGCTGCGTGCCGGGGTCGCGACCGTTGCGGGCAGCGAGGGGGTCGTCGCCGACGCGGAGCATGCCGTGGCGGTGGCCGCGGGCATCGGTTATCCGATCATGCTCAAGGCCTCGGCCGGCGGGGGCGGGCGGGGAATCCGCGTGGCGCACGACGCGTCCGCGCTGCGCCAGCAGTTCGCCACGGCGAGCGCCGAGGCCCAGGCGGCCTTTGGCAATGGCGCGGTTTACCTGGAGCGCTTCGTGCGCCATGCGCGCCACGTCGAGGTGCAGATCCTCGGCGACGGCGAGCGCGTGGTGCATTGCTTCGAGCGCGAATGCTCGTTGCAGCGCCGGCGCCAGAAGGTCTGGGAAGAGGCGCCGTCGGTTGCGCTCGACGCGCCGGCGCGCGCAGCGCTGTGCGCGTCGGCGCTGCGCCTGGCGCAGGCCGTCGCCTACCGCGGCGCGGCAACTCTGGAGTACCTCTACGACAGCGACGCGCAGGAGTTTTTCTTTATCGAGATGAACACGCGCATCCAGGTCGAGCACCCGGTCACGGAGATGCTCACCGGCGTGGACCTCGTCAAGGAAATGATCTGCATCGCCCTGGGCGAGCCCCTGCGCCTGCGGCAGGAGGACATCCGCCCCGCCGGTGCGGCGATCGAGGTGCGCATCAACGCGGAAAACGCCGCCAAGGGCTTTATGCCAAGCCCGGGCGTGGTGTCGAAGCTGGTCGTCCCCGGAGGCCCCGGCGTGCGCTTCGATTCCATGCTGTTCCCGGGCTGCACGGTGCCCGCGTACTACGACTCGCTGCTCGGCAAATTGATCGTGCACGACCGCGACCGTCCGAGCGCCCTGGCGCGCATGCGCCGCGCGCTGAATGAGCTGCGCATCGACGGCGTCCAGACCACGATCGCGCTGCACCAGGCGCTGTGCGAGGACGCGCAGGTGGCTGCGGCCGACTTCCATACCGGCTTTCTGGAAAGCTGGCTCGAAACGCATCCGCTGGCCACCAGCACTGCACGCCTGGAGAAAGCCGCATGACTGCCATGACCCTGCCCCCGCGCGCTATAGCTTTGGCGGTGACGAGCATCTGTTCGTCGAAATCAGCGAAGAGATGTCGCTGCCGGCGTTTTTCAAAAGCATGGCGATCTGCAACGCCCTGCGCCAGCGGGCGCTGCCGGGGGTGAGCGAGATCTGCCCGGCGAACGCCGCCTATTTGCTGCGTTTCGATCCCGACCTGATGGCACCCCGGGAACTGCTGGCCACGCTGCAACAGATCGAGGCCGGCCTGGGCGCGGCGGACCTGCATCTGCGCACGCGCATCGTCGAGATCCCCGTGTTCTACGGCGACCCGTGGACGCACGAGACGCTGATGCGTTTTCGTGAACGGCACCAGGACCCGAACAGCACGGATATCGAATACGCGGCGCGCATCAACCACCTCGCGTCGGTCGAGGCCTTCATCGACGCGCATTCCAGCGCGCCCTGGTTCGTCTCCATGGTGGGCTTCGTCGCGGGCCTGCCGTTTCTCTACCAGATGGTCGAACGCCAGCGGCAGCTGCAAGTGCCCAAGTACCTGCGCCCACGCACCGACACACCGCGGCTGACGCTGGGCCACGGCGGCTGCTTTGGCTGCATTTATTCGGTGCGCGGCGCAGGCGGCTACCAGATGCTGGGCGTGACCCCGGCGCCGATCTTCGACCCCGCGCAGAGCCTGTCGTACTTCAAGGACCTGATGGTGTTCTTCCAACCCGGCGACATCGTCAAATTCAAACCCATAGACGCCGCCGAGTACGCGCGCCAGGTGCAGCAGGTCGAGTCCCGCGACTACCAGCTGCGCATTCGGCCGGTGGCGTTCTCGCTGCCGGACTTCATGGCCGACCCGGACGGCTACAACCAACAACTGCTGAAGGTGCTCCATGGCGATTGAAGTCATCAAGCCCGGGCTTGCAAGCAGCGTGCAGGACGCAGGGCGCCCCGGTTTCTACCACCTGGGGATTCCCCTTTCGGGCGCCCTGGACCAGCAAAGCTATCTGCTGGCGAACCTGCTGGTGGGCAATGCGGCCGACGCGGCGGTCATCGAATGCACCCTGCTCGGGCCGGAACTGCGCTTTCATGCGCCCGCCATCGTCGCGGTCACGGGGGCCGAAGCCGCGGTGCTCGTCGATGGCCAGGACATGCCGCGCAACGAGTCGTTTGCCGTCCCGGCGGGCACCCGGTTGGGCTTTGGCTTCATGAAGCTGGGCGCGCGCTGCTTTATCGCCGTCGCAGGCGGTATCGACGTTCCCCGGGTGCTCGGCAGCCGCTCCACCTATGGCCTGGGCGCGTTTGGCGGATTCCAGGGGCGCAGGCTGCTCGCCGGCGACCGGCTGCCGCTGGGCGAGCGCCCCGCGCACGCGCGCGCGGGGCGGCGCGCGCAGGCGCAATGGCTGCCGGCGCTGGCCAAGGAGGTGCCGCTGCGCGTGCTGCCGGGCCTGTACTTTCATCGCCTGCAAGAGGCCTCGGCGGCGGGCTTTTTTGCCGACACCTGGACCGTGGCTTCCGAGGCCGACCGCATCGGCTACCGCTGCAAGGGCGGCCGGCCCTTGCAGTTCCATGCGCGCACGCCCCCTTTCGGCGCGGGCGCCGACCCGTCGAACATCGTCGATGCGGGCTACCCCTATGGGTCCATCCAGGTTCCCGGCGGGAGCGAGCCGATCATCCTGCACCGCGACGCCGTCTCCGGCGGCGGCTACGCAATGATCGGCACCGTGATCAGCGCAGACATGGATCGCATCGCGCAGATGCAGCCGAACAACCAGGCGCGCTTCGTCGCGGTCGATATGGCGCAGGCGCTCGAGGCCCGCGCCGAGCGCAGCCGACGCCTCCAGCAAATGCGCGACGCGCTGACGCACTGAGCGGCGCAAACCCTTTGTTCCGGTGGCCAATCACCCCGCATGCCCGGGGTCGCGTGCAGCGGGCATTCCGGATATCTCTCTTTTCTGTTGCCAACCCAAGGAGCCCACCGTGACCCTGTCTTCCACGCGCATTGCATTCCTCACCGGATCGCTCGCTGCGGCCCTGCTCGGGCACGGCGCGGCCTTCGCCGACGATTGGTTTCCGTACCAGGCCGAGGCGACCGAGCCGGCGTTCTCGGCGACCGGGAAGAAAACCCCCATCGACTACATGCCGCTGGCCAAGGCGGCAAAGAAATGGGACATCTGCGTGTCGTTCCCGCACATGAAGGACGCCTATTGGCTGGGCGTCGATTACGGCATCGCAGAGGAGTCCAGGCGCCTGGGCGTGAAGATGCAACTGGCCGACGCGGGCGGCTACACCAACCTGGCCAAGCAGATTTCCCAGATCGAAGACTGCGTCGCGCGCGGCGCGCAGGCCGTGGTGATTGGCGCGATCTCGGGCGACGGCCTGGGCAATGTGCTCAAGACCGTGGCCGCGAAGAAGCTGCCGATCATCGATCTGGTGAACGGCATGAACGCGCCCGAGGTCTCGGCCAAGTCCCTGGTCTCGTTCTACACCATGGGCCAGTCCACGGGCGAATACCTGGCGAAAAAGCACCCCGCGGGTTCGCCCGCCGTCAAAGTGGGCTGGTTCCCCGGCCCCGCCGGGGCCGCCTGGGTCGAGGCCGCGCACAAGGGCTTCATGGACGCGGTCAAGGGGAGCGCCGTCGTGGTGCTCGACCCGAAATACGGCGACACCGGCAAGGAGGTGCAGGCAAAACTCGTCGAAGACGTTCTGCAGGGCAACCCCGACCTGGCCTACGTGGCCGGCACGGCCGTGACCGCCGAGGCGGCGAGCGGAATCCTGCGCGCGCGCAAGCTCGACACGAAGGTGCAGCTGCTGTCGTTCTACATGACCCCGGGCGTCTACGAGGGCATACAGAAGGGGCGCATCGTTGCCGCGCCCGCCGACTCCATGGTCATCCAGGGCCGCATCGCCATCGACCAAGCCGTGCGCCTGCTCGAGGGCCGGGCAGTGCACAAACACGTGGGGCCGAAAATCTTCGTCGTCGACAGCGCCAACCTCAAGAGCGTGAAGCTCACGGACATCCTGCCGCCCGTCGGTTTCAAACCGGTTTTTGAAGTCCAGTGAGCACGGGGCCGGCCATGCACGCCGATCCGGTCTTGCTGGAAACCGTCGCGCTGAGCAAGCAATACCCCGGCGTGCTCGCGCTCGACGCGGTGGACTTTGACCTGCGGGCCGGCGAGGTGCATGTTCTGTTCGGCGAAAACGGCGCCGGAAAATCGACCCTGATCGCGCTGCTCGCCGGGGCCGCAACGCCCAGCAGTGGCGCGATCCGCATGCACGGCGTGCGCGTGCAATTCGCCAGCGTGCACGACGCGCGCCGGCACGGCATCAGCGCCGTGTTTCAGGAGTTCTCGCTGGTTCCGACCCTCTCGGTGGCGCAGAACCTGGGCCTGGGCGACGAGCCGTCGCGCCGCGGTCTGCTCGACTGCGCGGCGCTGAACGCGCGCGCACGCACGGTGCTCGCCGAGCTCGACTTCGACATCGACTGCGCGGAGCCGGTCTCGGGCCTGACGCGGGCCCAGCAGCAGATGCTCGAGATCGCCAAGGGCCTGCACAGGAACGCCTCGGTGCTGATCTTCGACGAGCCCACGGCGTCGCTGACGGACAAGGAGACGCAGCGCCTGTTCGCGCTCATCGCGCAGCTCAAGGCGCAGCGCGCGGGAATCGTCTACATCTCGCACCGCATGCAGGAGATCGCGCAGATTGCCGACCGGGTCACGGTGCTGCGCGACGGAAAGAAAATCACCACCGTCGATGCGCGCGCCGTGCGCACCGATGAACTCATCGAGTTGATGAGCGGGCGCGCCATCGCGCAGATCTACCCCGACATCGCGCACAGGCCCGGCGATACGGTGCTCGAAGTCACGGGACTGGCTTCGCCCAACGGGGTTCGCAACGCCAGCCTCAGCGTGCGGCGCGGCGAGGTCGTCGGCATCGCGGGCCTCGTGGGCTGCGGGAAATCCGGACTGTTTCGTGCGATCTACGGCCTGGATCGGGTCAGCGCGGGGCAGGTGCGCTTCCAGGGGCGGCTTTGCACCGGCGCATCGGTGCGCGAGATGCTGCGCGCGGGGCTCTTCTACCTGCCCGCGGACCGCAAGAGCGAGGGCCTGGTGCCGGGTTTCAGCGCCCACGCGAACATCACCCTGCCCCTGCTGAGCGGCCCCCTGCGCGGCTGCGGCGGCTGGCTGCGGCAGCGACTCGGCCGGCATTTGTCGGTGCAGGCGGCGCAGCAGGTGGCCCTGGCGCCCCGCAACCTCGACAAGTCCGTGGCCCTGCTCTCGGGCGGAAACCAGCAGAAGGTGCTGTTCGCCAAGGGCCTGACGCGCGCTGCCGCGCTGTACGTGTTCGACGAACCCACCGTGGGCGTGGACGCGGGCACGCGCAGCGCGCTCTACCGGGTGATTCAAACGCTGTGCGAGGGCGGCGCGGCGGTCGTCGTCGTCTCGTCCGACCTGCCCGAAGTGCTGCACCTGAGCCACCGCGTCTACGTGATGCGGCAGGGCGAGATCGCCGGCGAACTCTGCGGCGACGCGATCGACGAATCCGCCGTGCTCGGTCTGTTTTTTTGAATCCAGCGAAAGCCCTTCATGCGCCCCGCCCCCCCGCTGAATCCGTCCGCCGCGCCGCCAAGCCGTGCCGCGCGCCTGCTGAACCCATGCCGCGTCCTTTTCCTGCGCCTGGGTGTGCTGCCCTTCATGCTGCTCATCGCCTGCGTGGTTTTCAGCACGCTGTCGGAGCAGTTTCTCAGCGGGCACAACCTGACGAACCTGCTGCGGCAATCGGTCTATCTGATCCTGGTGGCGCTCGGCCAGATGCTGGCCCTGGTCACCGGAGGCTTCGACCTCTCGGTGGGCACCGTGATGGCCATCACCTCGGTGGTCTCGGCGCTGGTGATGCAAAGCCTTGGCGTCGCCCTGCCCGACGCCGCCTGGCTGGTCATCGCAGCCGGCTGCGCCTGCGGGCTTCTCGCCGGGCTCGCGCTCGGCCTGGTCAACGGGATGGGCGTGGCGCTGGTCGGCGTGTCGCCCTTCATCATGACCTTGGGCGTGCAATCCATCGGCTTCGGCGTTGCCTTGTTCCTCACGGGCGGGGTACCCGTTTCCGGCCTGCCCGGCGAATTCAGCGAACTGTTCGGCTTTGGCTCCTGGCTCGGGGTGCCCGTGCCGGTTCTCGTGACCGCCGCGTGCGTCGTCGGCATGGGGGTTCTGATGCGCCGGCTACCGATCGGAACACATCTGCTCGCGGTGGGCGGCAACGCCAAGGCGGCCACGCTTTCCGGAATCGACACCCGCCGGGTGCTGCTCGTGGCCTATTTGCTGTGCTCCGCACTCGCGGCGATCAGCGGCCTGCTGCTGACGGCGCGCGTCG
>NZ_AFAL01000405.1 GCF_000193225.1 Verminephrobacter aporrectodeae subsp. tuberculatae At4
CCAGCGCCAGCAAGCCCAGGGCCAGGCCGCTGACCTGCAGCACGGCGTAGGCCGGGCGCGCCGCAATCTGCCGGGTCGCGAGCACCAGCCAGCGCGGCGCGGTGCGCTCGTTCACGCCCCTGCGCAGCAGCCTGAGCGCCACCCACGAGAGCCCGGCAAACAGCGCCGCGGCGCCGGCGAATCCGCCCACTGCCGTCAGGCCCAGCACCAGGTCGCGGCTCACCACCAGCAGCAGGCCCGCAAACCCGGCGACTCCCGCGGCCAGCACCGCGAGCGACGCCGGCTTGAGCCCGCCCAGGTCGCGCCGGATGACCCGCAGCGGCGGCACCCGGGCCAGCTGCAGCACCGGCGGCAGGCCGAACGCGAGCAGCAGCGTGAGCCCCATGCCCAGGCCCAGCGCAAGAGGCCACAGGCCGGGCGGCGGCAGGTCGGGGCCGATCAGGCCCGCGAGCAGCAGCACAAAGGCGTGGTGCGCGAGGTAGCCCAGCGCCGCGCCCAAGGCGCTGGCGATCAGGCCGACGAGCGCAAACTCGGTGGCGTACGCGCCGGCGATGCTGCGCTGGCTCTGGCCGAGCACGCGCAGCATCGCTGCGCTGTCCAGATGCGCGGCAGCAAAGCTGCGCGCGGCCAGCGCCACGGCAACCGCGGACAGCAGCGCGGCGAGCAGGGCGACCAGGTTCATGAATTTTTCCGCGCGCTCGAGCGCCTGGCGCATTTCGGGGCGGCCGCTCTCGACCGACTCCAGGCGCAGTCCATGCACCCCGGGTTTCTTCGCTTCGGCCGTGGCCCATTCGCTGAACGTTTGGACGGCCGGCGCCGGCCCCGCCACGGCAAAGCGGTAGGACAGACGGCTCGCGGGTTGCACCAGGCCGGTCGCGGGCAGATCGTGCGCGTGGAGCATCACGCGCGGGGCAAAGCCAATGAAGCCGGTGCTCCGGTCGGGCTCGGTGACGATGATGCGCGCGATGCGCAGCTGCGCGTCGCCGAGCAGCAAGGGGTCGCCCACGGCGAGGTTCAGCGCGTCGAGCAGCGGCGCGTCCACCCACACCTGTCCGGGCGCAGGAATGTCGCGCGTGCTCTGCCCCGGCGCCCCGGGGAAATCGGCCACCGTGAGGCTGCCGCGCAGGGGGTAGCCGGGTTGCACGCTCTTGAGCGCCACCAGCCGGCTCGCGCCGCCCTGCGCGTCGCTGGCGCGCGCCATGGTCGCAAAGTCCAGCATGCTCACCGACTGCAAGCCCAGGGCCCGGGCGCGCTCGACGAAGGCCGCGGGGGTGGGGTGGTCGCTCGCCACCACGGCGTCCCCGCCGAGCAGTTGCAGGGCACCGTTGCGCAGCCCCCGCTGGTGGCGGTCGGCAAAAAAGCCCACCGCGGTGAGCGCGGCAACCGCCAGGGCGACCGCAACGATGAGCAGCCGCAAGCCGCCCGCGCGCAGGTCACGTACCAGGGTGCGCCCGCCGAGGCGCAAGAAATTCAGGTTCATGGCGCGCATCGTAGTCAGGTTCGTGGCACCCGGCGAACGCCCGGGCAGCGCATGCGGTTCGGGGTCAGGGTTTGGCGTCGCTCGCGCTGCGGACGGGGGCCGCGTCCAGGCGCTGCTCGAGCGCCTGCAACACCGGGGCGATCTGCGCGCCCACGTGGATCTGCGGGTTGAAAAACCATCGTCCTTGCCCGCTTCGCGCTCACGCTGCGCGATCAGCGGGACGGCGTTGGCAAAGGCCTTGGTGAACGAATGCGTCTGGCGCAATTGCTCGTCGAAAACGGCCCGGCCGAAATAGGTGAGCTTCGAGCCGCTGCCGCAACCGTAGGAAGTATGCGTGGCGTCCGATGCCGTCATGATCAGGCTGTAATCGGTCGCCAGGGGCTCGATCCAGCCGCCCGAATAGCAGGCCGATACGGCGATCATGCGGTTGCGGATCCCCGCCGCGTCGAGCGCGGCGCGCAGCATCGCGGGCGTCACCGAGGCAACCTCCAGCGGGTCGAGCGCAGCCGTCAGTTCGTGGTCCAGCGCACCGTGCGAGGTCAGGTAGACCACGAGCAGGTCCTGCTCCCGGTCCATGCGCTGGCCCAGGGCGGCAATCGCCCGCTCCAGATTCTCTGGCGTGGCCCAGACGTGGGTGGCGGCGGTTTTTGCGTGGTTGAGCAGATGGAGCACACGGCCCCGGGCGTCGAAGCGCTCCTGCAGCAACGCGCTGACCATGCTGCTTTCGCGGCGGAACACGTTTTCCTCGGCGTACGGGGAGAACACCAGGCCATAGACATCGACCAGGTCCGGGCGCTGCGCCGGCAGCGCATCGATCTGGCGCTGCCACAGCGCCTGTTGCTCTTCAAACACGGATTGCGAAAGCGCCATCCACGCGGAATTCTCCTTCGCATCACCGGACTGCGCGGATGCCTCGGCCACGGCCCGGTGATCCGGCAACCAAGGCGAGTACCACGACAAATTCGAGAGCTGCCATAGGCGCATCCCGCTGACTGCACCCAGCACCACGAAAAGGGTCAGCGTGCGTGCAAACGAGCGGATGAAGCGCGCGCTCATCCGCGCCAGGGCCCAGAGTCCCCACACAGTGGCCACACCGTAGACCACCCAGTAGGCGATACTGCCCACGCCCCCATGCCAGCGCAGTGCGAGCCACACCAGCGAGTACAGCATCGAGGGCAGTATCGAGGCCCAAACCCACAAGACATACCAGGCGGCCAGCCTGCCCGAAGGGGTCGGTATGCCGGGTGAGCGCGCCGGCGCCATGGCCCACCACGCCACCCACAGCATCAGCAAAGGGCTCCACATCGGCGCGAGCCAGCCGTGCAGGTTGAAGCGGACCGGGCCCGTCGCCTGAATCCAGGCAGCCGTCAACGACAGGGTGCTGTGGAACAGGACCAGAACCAGCAACTGCACCGGTGTCGGGCTCGCGGTCGCCGTGCGCGGCGGCAGGAACAGCGCGACGCGCAGACCTTCGCGCATCCAGACCCACAGGGGCAGGCGATCGGGCGGCTGCGCGCTTGCGGGACTCTCGGCTTGCGCGTCGGCCAGGACGCTGCCGGCGTTCAGATCGTTCATGTGCTCAGGGTTTGGCGTCGCTCGCGCTGCTGACGGGAACTGCATCCAGGCGCTGCTCGAGCGCCTGCAACATCGGGGCGATTTGCGCGCCCACGTGGATCTGCGGGTTGGAAAAACCATCGTCCTTGCGCGCTTCGCGCTCACGCTGCTGGATCAGCGGGACGGCGTTGGCAAAGGCCTTGGTGAACGAATGCGTCTGGCGCAATTGCTCGTCGAAAACGGCCCGGCCAAAATAGGTGAGCTTCGAGCCGTTGCCGCAGCCGTAGGAAGTGTGCGTGGCGTCCGATGCCGTCATGATCAGGCTGTAATCGGTTGCCAGGGGCTCGATCCAGCCGCCCGAATAGCAGGCGGATACGGCGATCACGCGGTTGCGGATCCCCGCCGCGTCGAGCGCTGCGCGCAGCATCGCGGGCGTCACGGGATCGACCTTCAGCGTCCCGTGCGCGGCCGTCAGTTCGTGGTTGCGCGCGCCGTGCGAGGTCAGGTAGACCACGAGCAGGTCCTGCTCCCGGTCCATGCGCTGACCCAGGGCGGCAATCGCCCGCTCCAGATTCTCTGGCGTGGCCCAGACGTGGGTGGCGGCGGTGGCTGCGTGGTTGAGCAGATGGAGCACACGGCCCTGGGCGTCGAAGCGCTCCTGCAGCAACGCGCTGACCATGCTGCTTTCGCGGCGGAACACGTTTTCCTCGGCGTACGGGGAGAACACCAGGCCATAGACATCGACCAGGTCCGGGCGCTGCGCCGGCAGCGCATCGATCTGGCGCTTCCAGAGCGCCTGCTGCTCTTCAAACACCGACTGCGAAAGCGCGATCCAATCGAACGCCTCCTCTGCATCACCGGACTGCGTGGATGCTTTGGCCACGGCCTCGTGATCCGTATGCCACGGCGAATACCAGAACTGCCGCAGGCTGACCCAGGTGACCGCAGCCAGCACCACGGCAAAGACCAGCGTGCGTGCAAGCGAGCGGATGAACAGCATGCTCATCCGCACCACGATTCCGAACGTCCACGCGACGAGCACACAGTAGACCACCTGGATAACGATCCGGTCCACGTCCCCATACCACCGCACGACGGAAAACACCGGCGGATATATCAGCATGGGCGCCAGCGAGGTCCAAATCCAAAACGCATACCAAGCGACCAGCCTGCCCCGCGGAACTGGCTGGCCGGGCGAGCGCGCCGGCGCCATGGCCCACCACGCGATCCACAGCATCGGCACAGCGCTCCACATCGGCGCGAGCCATTCGCTCAGCTCGAACAGGGCCGGGCCCGCTACCAGGAGCCGGGTAGAGGCCAGCAACAGGGCTTGGCCACACAGGACCAGAACCAGCAACTGCACCGGTGTCGGGCTCGCGGTCGCCGTGCGTGGTGGCAGGAACAGCGTGGTGCGCAGGCTTTCGCGCACCCAGACCCGCAGGGGCAGGCGGTCGGGCGGCTGTGCGCTTGCGGGACTCTCGGCTTGCGCGTCCTCAGCCAGGACGCTACCGGCGTTCAGATCGTTCATGCGCGCATCGTAGCGATCCAGCCCCCTTCGCCGCGGGCCATAACCCGCAACTTGGTGCAACAGCTACCTGAGCTTGGAGCATTTGGCCATGGCCTCTCTGGCCCACCCACGGTCCGCACGCCTCACCTGAAATGGGTGTTCTTGGGGAGGTGTATCTTCGAAGGTCGATTTATGCAACAACGCCGGGGTACTCGGCCGACCGCCGCTTCATACATTCAAAGAGACTCTCATGTACGCAATACCTGAAATGCTGTTCTCCCTCCTGCTCTTCGTGATCGTCACGACACTGTCCCCCGGCGGGGCGACGGCGTTGGCAACGGCCTCGGGCGCGCAGTTCGGGTTTCGTCGCAGCGTGCCCTTGATCGCAGGGATTGCGATCGGCCTAGCGTCTCTGGCGGCGGCCGCCGCTGGAGGGTTGGCTGGGTTGCTACTGGCCCTGCCTTCGCTGCAGACGATCATGAAGGTCGTGGGTTCAGCCTATCTTCTGTGGCTGGCATGGAAGATAGGCATGAGCGGTCGACCGAACCTCGATGCGAAGTCCGACAGGGCGCCTATCAGCTTCCTGTCCGGCGTGATGCTCCTGTGGCTGAACCCCAAGGGGTGGGCGATGACGCTGGGCGCGGCGGCCTCTTTCTCTACTTTGACGGCCAGCCCGATCGGGCTGGCCGCGGTGCTCGGCTCGGCTTTCGGCGTATGCGCGGTGATTTCGCTGTGCCTTTGGTGCATGGCGGGGCTGGTGTTGGCGAGAGCGCTGCGGACCGAGCGGCACTGGCGGATTGCCAATTCAATCCTGGGTCTGCTGCTAGCCGCTTCGATCATTCCGATCTGGCTGGAATCGCATTAGTAGACTACTCAGCTCCCCCTCGCGTAGACCATAATCCGCAACTCGATGCAACAGCTACCCAACCTCAGCACACTCAATCCCACCCAGAGGGATGCACTGATTCTGGATCTATGGGCGATGGTGCAGACGCTGACGGCGCAGAACAACGAACTGCAAGCGCGGCTCAATCTGAACAGCCGCAACTCCAGCAAGCCGCCCTCCAGCGACGGACTCAACAAGCCCCAACCCAAGTCATTGCGCAAGGCCGGGCAACGGCCGGTCGGTGGACAGAAGGGCCACAAGGGCCATACCCGGATTCCCTGAATCACCGGACTGCACGCAGGCCTCGGCCGTAGCCCAGTAATTTGGCGACCACGGCGAATGCCAGAACTGCCAAATGTTCACCCCGATGACTGCGGCCAGCGCCAAGGCAAAGATCACCGCACGCCCAAACGAGCGGATGAAACGCGTGCTCATCAGCACCAGGGCCACGAACATCCACACGGTGAACACACCGCAGGTCGCCCAGAAGACGATCTCGTTCTCATTCCCGTACCACCACCGTACGAGTCCCAGTGCATACAGCAGCGTGGGCACCAGCGGGGCCCAGGTCCACAACGCATACCAGGCGAGCATTCCGCTCGACAGGGTTGGCGTTTCGGGCGAATGCACCGGGCCGTTGCGCGCCGGCGCCATGGCCCACCATGCCAGACACAGCAGCAGCACACCGCTCCACGCCGGCGAGAGCCAGCCGTGCAGGTCGAACCGGACGGGATTCGCCATATGGAGCCACTCGGCAGCCAGCACCAGGGCTTTGCCAAGCAGGAAAAGAACCGCCAGTTGCCACACGGTCGGTCTCGCGTCCGCAATGCGCGGTGGCAGAAACAGCATGGTGCGCAGGCCTTCGCGCATCCAGACCCACAAGGGCAGGTGGGTGGGTTGTGGCACGGGCGGCTGTGCGCTCGCAGGACTGTCGGGTTGGGCGTCAGCCTGGACGTTGCTGGCGTTCAGATCGTTCATGCGTGCATCATGCCATCGCAGGGCGAGCCAATCAGCCTGCGGGAGGAACGATCGGCGGCCGCGCCAGTTCGGGCTGCAATACGAGCCGGTGCGCCCCGCTGTAGCAGACAAAGCGGCGGTGGGTTGCGCGCCCGATGGCGCACAGACCGAGTTGCTGCGCCAGCGTGTGGCCCATCTGCGTCATGCCGCTGCGCGAGACCACGATGGGAACGCCCATCTGCGCCGACTTGATGATCATTTCGCTGGTCAGCCGGCCCGTGGTGTAGAACACCTTGTCCGCGCCCGACATGGGCAGCTGCCCTGCCGGGTTGGCGTCGGCGCCGCCCGCTCCGGAATGCATCCACATCCAGCCTGCAATGGTGTCGATGGCGTTGTGGCGTCCCACGTCTTCGACAAAGATCAGCAACTCCTCGCCCCGGAACAGGGCGCAGGCGTGCACCGAGCCCGCAGATTTGTAGGTGCTCTCCTCGATGCGGATGGCGTTGACTATTGCGTAGAGCTGGCCCTGCGTCAGGCGCGCTGCGGGCAAGGCAATGCGCTCCACCGCGTCCATGAACCCGCCAAACATGCTGCCCTGCCCGCAGCCCGTGGTCACCACCTTGCGCGCGGTGCGCTCCTCCATGCGCGCCATGCCGTGGCGCGTGCGCACAGCGGCGGCCTGTACCTGCCAATCGACCGTCACGGATTCGACGTCGAAAACGGATTCCAGCAGGCGCTGATTGCGCAGATAGCCGAGCACCAGCAGTTCGGGCCGCGCGCCCAGCGTCATGAGCGTGACGAGCTCGCGCCGGTCCACATAGATCGTGAGCGGCCGCTCCGCGGGAAGCTGCACCTGTTCGTGCATGCCTTGCTCGTTGACCACCTCCACAAGGTGCGTGAGCGGGGCCTGGGCCCGGGTGAGGCGGGGTAGCACGGGTGGGGCGCAAGCGGGTGGTGACGCACGGCGGATCATGCGCCGAATATACGCACGCGGGCTCAGCGCTTCCAGCCGCGCAGCAAAACCCACTCGCAGCTCGCGCAGGCGAGCACCAGGGCGGCGTAGGTCGGCATCTTCCCGTCGTGCCCCCAGAGCATCAGGCCGGCGACCAAGGTGGCGACGCCGACCAGGAAAACGATGGCTGCGCGGCGCCTCCACGCAAGCGCCGCGGGCGCCCTGAACCGGATGCATCGCCCCGCGAGCGGCAGCAGCAAGGCCAGCGCGGCCGCGGGTGCGACGAAGTTGAGCAGGTGGTTGAGAACGTTCAGAAGCGTCATGAAACGGATGCCCATCAGGGCCTGGCGGGACGGGAGCGGCCGGGCGGGTTGGCGATTTTATAATCGCGCACCATGGCAGTCTGGGCCCTCGGAATCAACCACACCACCGCGCCGCTCGATCTGCGCGGCCGGTTCGCGTTTGCGCTCGATCAGCTGACCCCCACGCTGCAGGGTCTGCGCCAGTCGCTCGGTAGCGCCAGCCGCCACCCCGGGGTCGAGACGGCGATCATCTCCACCTGCAACCGCACCGAGGTTTATTGCGCCGCGGGCGGGCAGTCGGCCATCGACCATGCGCTCGGCTGGCTGGCCCACAGCGGCGGCGTGAGCCCCACGCTGCTGCGCGCGCATGCCTATGCCCTGCAGGACGGCCTGGCCGCCCGCCATGCGTTTCGCGTCGCCAGCGGACTCGACTCCATGGTGCTCGGCGAGGCGCAGATCCTGGGTCAGATGAAGGACGCGGTGCGCGCCGCGGAAACCGCCGGCGCCCTGGGCACCACGCTGAACCAGCTTTTCCAGCGCAGCTTTGCGGTGGCCAAGGAGGTGCGCAGCAGCACCGCCATCGGCGCGCAGAGCATCAGCATGGCCGCGGCTGCGGTGCGGCTCGCGGGCCAGCTGTTTGAAGACCTCAGCCAAATCCGCGTGCTGTTCATCGGTGCGGGCGAGATGATCGGTTTGTGCGCCACGCACTTTGCGGCCAAGAACCCCCTGGGCATAAGCGTCGCGAACCGCACGCTCGAGCGCGGCGAAAAGCTCGCCGCGCGCTTTGGCGGCGAGGCGCTGCGCCTGGCCGATCTGCCCGAGCGCCTGCACCTGTTCGACGCCGTCGTCAGCTGCACCGCGAGCAGCCTGCCGATCATCGGCCTGGGCGCCGTGGAGCGTGCGCTCAGAAAGCGCCGCCACCGGCCCATGTTCATGGTTGACCTGGCCGTGCCGCGCGACATCGAGCCCGAAGTGAAGGCCCTGGGCGACGTCTACCTGTACACCGTGGACGACTTGGCGGGCGTGGTGCAGACCGCGCAGGCCAGCCGCCAGGCCGCCGTGGCGCAGGCCGAGGCGATCATCGACGCGCGGGTGCAAAGCTTCATGCACTGGATGGACCAGCGCAGCCCCGTGGACGGCGTGCTGTCGCTGATCCAGCAACTCAACGCGCAGACCGACACCTGGCGCGCCGCCGAGATCGCGCGCGCCAAGAAGCGGCTCGCCCGGGGCGAGGGCGTGGACGCCGTGCTCGATGCCCTGGCGCGCGGCATGGCGCAGAAAATGCTGCACGGCACGCTGGCCGAGTTGCGCGCCAGCGACGCCCAGGTGCGCGCGCAGACGGCGCAGACCGTCTCGCGCCTGTTCCTGCGCGCGCAAAGCAAGAACGGCCTGTAGCGCTCCCCTGATTCCGTCCGCGCCGGCGCGCCTGATGGGCTCTGATCGGCGGGCAGCGCTTGAATACCCCGCAGCATTGGCTACGAATTCAGTAGCAACATGGATTCCCCGCATGAAACCCTTTCTCAGAAACCAGCTTGAGCGCCATGCCCGGCGTTTGACCGAACTCGATTTTCTGCTCTCGCGCGCCGACATCATGGCCGACATGGCGCAGTACCGCGCCATCGCGCGCGAGCATGCCGAAGTCACGCAGGTCGCGGGCCGCTACGCACGCTATCTGCAGCGCGAGGCGGACCTCGCCGGCGCGCGCCAGATGCTCGCCGACCCCGACCTGGCCGAAATGGCGCAGGAGGAAATCGCAAGCAGCCTGGCCGAATTGCAGCAATTGCAGGACGCGCTGCAGCGCCTGCTGCTGCCCAAGGACCCCGACGCCGCGCGCAACGCCTTTCTGGAAATCCGCGCCGGAACGGGCGGCGACGAATCGGCCCTGTTCGCCGGCGAGCTCACGCGCATGTACACGCGCCACGCTGCGAGCGTCGGCTGGAAGGTCGAGGTGCTCAGCGAGAGCGCGGCCGAGCTCGGTGGCTGCAAGGAGACCGTTCTGCGCATCGAAGGCGAGCAGGTGTACGGCGCGCTCCAGTTCGAATCCGGCGGCCACCGCGTGCAGCGCGTTCCGGCGACCGAGACGCAGGGCCGCATCCACACCAGCGCCTGCACCGTGGCCGTGATGCCCGAGCCGGACGCGGCGCAGGCCATCGCGCTCAACCCGGCCGAACTGCGCATCGATACCTTCCGCGCCAGCGGCGCGGGCGGCCAGCACATCAACAAGACCGACTCTGCCGTGCGCGTGGTGCACCTGCCCACCGGCATCGTCGCCGAGTGCCAGGACGGCCGCAGCCAGCACAGCAACAAGGCCCGGGCGCTGCAAGTGCTGCAGGCGCGCATCCAGGAAAAGGAGCGCAGCGAGCGCGCCGCCCGGCAGGCCGCGCTGCGCAAGGGGCTGGTCGGCAGCGGCGAGCGCAGCGACCGCATCCGCACCTACAACTTCCCCCAAGGGCGCATCACCGACCACCGCATCCACCTCACGCTGTACAAGCTGCAGCAGGTGCTCGAAGGCGATCTCGGCGAACTGCTCCAGGCGCTGGCCCACGCGCGCCAGGCCGAGCAGTTGCAAGAACTGGAGCGGGGCGCCGGTGCCTGAAGAAACGCCCGCGCCCCCTGCGACCCTGGCGCAGGCGCTCGCGCAGGCCCGCGCGCTGGGCCTCGAGCGCATCGACGCGCAGTGGTTGCTGCTGCACGCGCTGGGCCGCACCGACGCGGGCCGCGCCTGGCTGCTCGCGCACGACACGGACGCGCTCGACCCCGCCGTGCACGCGCGCTTCCTGGCCCTGTGCCAGCGCCGGGCAAGGGGCGAGCCCGTGGCCTACCTGACCGGGCACAAAACGTTCTACGGACTGCTGCTGGAGGTGGACGCGCGCGTGCTCGACCCCCGCCCGGACACCGAAACCCTGGTCAATTGGGCGCGCGAAGTGATCGCCCCCCTGCCCGCGCCGCGCATCGTGGACCTGGGCACCGGCAGCGGCGCCATCGCGCTGGCCCTGCGCCAACACTGCCCCGGCGCCCGGGTGCTCGCCGTGGACGCCAGCGCCGACGCGCTGGCCGTCGCCCGGGCAAATTCCGGGCGGCTCGGCCTGCCCGTGCAGTTCGCGCAGGGCGACTGGCTGCGCGCAACCCGGGGCCGGTTCGACGCCATCGTCTCCAACCCGCCCTACGTCCGCGCGCAGGACCCGCACCTCGCGGCCCTGCAGC
>NZ_AFAL01000404.1 GCF_000193225.1 Verminephrobacter aporrectodeae subsp. tuberculatae At4
TTCCACGCTCACCCCCGAGGGCATTGATTACTTCTTTTTCTCCAACTCCGGGTCCGAGGCGAACGACACCAACATTCGCCTGGCACAGTCCTACTGGCAGTTGCTGGGCAGGCCCGAGCGCAAAGTGATCATCAGCCGAAACAATGCGTATCACGGCAGCACCATTGCCGCAGCCAGCCTTACGGGGATGGCCAGCATGCACGACATCCCCGCGTGCCCGATCGATGGCATCGTCCACATCGCCAACCCGGATTGGTACGCCTGCGCACAGGACATGACGGAGGATGAATATGGGCTGCAAACCGCCCAGGCACTGGAAGCCAAGGTTCTGGAACTCGGTGCGGAGAACATCGCTGCCTTTTTCGCTGAGCCCATCCAGGGTGCGGGCGGTGTCATCGTTGCGCCCAAGACCTATTGGCCAGAAATACAGCGTATCTGCCGCAAGTACGACATTCTGCTGGTAGCCGACGAGGTAATCACCGGCTTCGGCCGCACCGGCGCGTGGTTCGGTGCGCAGACTTTCGGCATCCAGCCCGACCTGATGACGCTGGCCAAGGGTCTGTCTTCTGGCTACCTGCCGATTTCCGCGAGCGGCGTCAGCGAGCGCGTAGCCAAGGTGCTGCGCAGCAAACCCGGTCGATTTCCCCATGGCTACACCTACAGCGGTCACCCCGCTGCGGCCGCTGCTGCGCTGAAGAACATTGAGATCATGGAGCGCGAGCGCCTGGTCCAGCAGGTAGGCGAGCGCACGGGGCCCTGCTTCCAGAACGCCCTGGCCCGTCTGCTCGACCACCCGATGGTCGGCCATGTGCGCGGCCATGGCCTGATGGCCTGCGTCGTGTTCAGCCCGGACAAGACCCGGCGCGCCGCGTTCAATCCCCTGGGCGGCTTTGCCACCAAGGTGCGCAACCACTGCTTCGCCAATGGGCTGGTCACCCGCGCTGTGGGCGATGGTCTGGTGTTCGCCCCGCCGCTGGTGATTACCGAGGCGCAGATTGGCGAACTGGTGCACAAGCTGCGCAAGAGCCTGGACGAAGTGCTCGCCCAAGGCGTATGAAAAAGCGCCATATCGCGGTGGCGCGGCTCTGGTTTGAAGGCAATTCCTTTTGCCCACGCCACACCACGCTGAAGGACTTCCAGGCCCGCGAATGGCATGACGCGGCGAGCATGGTCGCCTGTTACAAAAATACCCGCATCGAAATGGGCGCGGTCGTGGACTGGATGCATGCGCATGCAGCCGACTACCAGGTGCATGTGCTGCGCTGCGCCGCAGCCCCACCGGGGGGGCCGTTGGATACCGGTGTCTATGACGCCATCGCGAATGACATCGTGCATGGATTGCAGCAGTTGCAGGCACTGCATCCCCTGGATGGGGTCTACCTGTCTCTGCATGGCGCAATGCTTGCGCTGGACAACGATAACGCCGATTACGCTCTGGTCAAAAGGGTACGCGAGTGCCTTGGCGGGAAAATCCCGCTGGCGCTGAGCTTTGATTTGCATGCCAACCACGACCCGCAGCTTGGCGATCTGGCTGACATCGTGGTGGGCTACAAAACCTATCCGCACGTGGATATGTACGAGACGGCAGAGCGCGCGCTGAATCTGCTGCACCGCTCTTTGCTTGGAGAAATTCGCCCGCTCAGCCATGTGGCGAGTACGGGGGTGGTCCTGCCCAGCCACGCAATGGCCACCGCGGCGGGCCCGATGCACGCGCTCGAAACCATGGCGCACAGCATGGTGGCACGACGGCAGGCACTGGATGTCACGCCTTTTGGCGGTTTCGGCTACGCCGATACTGTCCGGACCTCATCCAGCATCACCGTCTGCGTCGATGCACTGCAGCATTCCGGCTTTGATGCGGCAAAACAGCATGCCGCGATGTTGGCGCAGAAGATGGTGGATGCACTGCACGCCCGGCGAGCCGATTTCGTGCCCACGTTGCCCAATTCATCCGAGGGCTTGCGCGCGGCGTTTGATTATCTGGAGCGGCACGCGGGATGTGTTGCCCTTGCAGATCCCGCGGACAACCCGCTGTCCGGAGGGAGCGGAGACACCACCGGCTTGTTTGCCGCATTGATGGCGCACCCGCTTCGACAGGAAACGGTCTTCGCCTTCTTTCATGACCCGGTGCTCGTCGGTCGATGCCATGCTCTGGGTGTCGGTGCGCGTTTGCAGGCCCGGCTTGGGGGGCGTGTCGTGCCGGAGTACGGCGCCCCGGTCGCCTTTGACGCTGCGGTGGAGCGTCTCACGAACGGTGATTTCGTCAACGACGGTCCCATGGAGCAAGGTTTGGCGTGCCATATCGGACGCACCGCGGTACTGCGTGGGATCGAACAACCATTGCTGCGGGTCGTGTTGACGGAGACTTGCCAATCCCCCAACGACATGGCCTGGTGCCGCCTGCATGGCATCGACTTGCAGCAGGTTCGCCTGCTGTGCATCAAGGCGAAGAACCATTTCCGGGCCGCCTTTGCGAGCCACTTGGCCTGCATCATCAACGTTGACGCTCCAGGCCCGGCCATGCTGGACTTCCGCCAACTGCCCTACCGGTTTCTCCCGCGCAACCGGCTTTCCTGAAATCACCTGGCGGCGAATCCATGGCTGAGTTGCTTGTCGAGAATTTGCATAAATCCTATGGTCCCCACGCGGTGCTCCAGGGCGTTGACCTGTCTGCCGAAAAGGGCGACGTGATCAGCGTGATCGGATCCTCCGGATCTGGCAAGAGCACTTTGCTGCGCTGCATCAACCTTCTGGAAAAACCCAGCGAAGGCCGCATTTCCATCCGCGGTGAAGCGCTGACACTGCAGCGCCGTGCCCATGGATATCTGGATTGCAGCTGCGCCAAGCAGTTGCAGCGCATGCGCACCCGCCTTGCCATGGTGTTCCAGAATTTCAATCTGTGGTCGCACATGACGGTATTGGAGAACGTGATCGAAGCACCCATGCATGTACTCGGCTTGTCCCGCGGGCAAGCCGTCGAGCGTGCCCGCCATTATCTGGACCAAGTGGGTGTCGGCCAACGTGATCGAGACTATCCCGCCCATCTGTCGGGTGGCCAGCAGCAACGTGTGGCCATTGCACGCGTGCTGGCGATGGAGCCCGACGTGATGTTGTTCGACGAACCCACCAGCGCACTGGACCCCGAACTGGTATCCGAAGTGCTTGCGGTCATGCAGGCCCTGGCCCGCGAAGGCCGCACGATGATCGTGGTGACGCATGAAATGGGGTTTGCGCGCAATGTATCCAGCCAGGTGATCTTTCTGCACCAAGGAAGAATCGAAGAGCAAGGACTGCCTGCCACCGTATTGACCAGCCCGCAAAGCGTTCGCCTGCAACAGTTCCTGTCTGGCGCGCTCAAATAGGCGTTGCCGCCAAACTCAGCGCAGGCCGAGCAGATTGACGCCATGGCAACCCGAACTCAGCCCGGACCGGAGTGCGTCAGAATGCCCGCTCACCAGCGGATCATGAGCAGGGTCTGCACGGCGAACAGCAGCAGAAAGACGGCCATGCAGGCATCGATCTGGCGACCGTACCGAAGATACAGGCTTTGCACCAGGCTTTGGCCAAAAATCAATGCGACGCTCGAATACCACAGGATTTCAAAGCTGCTGCAAATGGCGATCACGGCAGCCTTCTCCAGCAGACTGCGCTCTACCGCCAGAAAACCGGCAAATATGCTCACCATGAATGCAATGGTCTTCATATTGGTCAAATTGATCAATACCCCGGTACGCCATGCGCGCCAAAACCCCATAGGGAGCATGGCCTGTGGTTTGCCTGCTGCAGGATCCGCAGACTTCATCGCGTTGCGCGCCAGCAGGAAGGCGATATAGATCAGATAAATGGCTCCGGCCATGGTGGCGATCGGACTGAACCACGGATAGTTGTGGATCAGCACGGCCAATCCGGTCACCGACGATATGGAAAACATCAGACCGACCATGACGATGCCCATCGATGCCCCAACTCCCGCACGAATCGAGTTGGCGGCCGCAAACCGGCTGACCAAGAGGAAATTGGGTCCCGGGCTGATGACGGCGAATATGTAGATCAAAGCGGCTGCAAGCATGGGGAAGACTCCGTGTGCAGGCCCGGAGGCCGG
The DNA here is from genome assembly GCF_000193225.1 of Verminephrobacter aporrectodeae subsp. tuberculatae At4. GTDB lineage: Bacteria > Pseudomonadota > Gammaproteobacteria > Burkholderiales > Burkholderiaceae_C > Acidovorax > Acidovorax aporrectodeae. The sequence goes on from NZ_AFAL01000404.1 coordinate 4,103, forward strand.
GGTTTGAAGTCGAGCGAACACGGACCCGTGGTGGTGCCACGGCACATGGGTTGCGGTGCCCAGTATGAAGCAGGAAGAATAGTTGATATGGGAGCATGGTTATTGGCTGTTTCGTGCACAGGGCGAATCACACCAGCGCGCGGGCGCTGCTGCCGACCGCAGGCCGGCGGCGGACGAACCCGGGAACATCCTGCGCAGATGCTGAGAGCATTCTGCTGTCCGAGCAGAATAGGCTCTTTGCCGAACTCGCCGCCACCGGGCCGGTGCACCGCGCCTGGCTGGGCGGAAATCCCTTGGCCCCCGTGACCGATATGTGCCTGTGTTTCCAACCGGAGTGTTCAAATGATGTCCAGCATGGAATCTGCCCCACAGCGTCGCCCCAGTGCCGCAATCCCCGCGTCCGGCGCGGCGACTGGAATCCGGCCCGACGGGCGTGCGGTGCTCATCGTGGTCGACGTGCAAAACGGCTTTATCCCCGGCGGAGCGCTGCCCGTGGTCCGGGGCGACGAGGTGGTTCCGGTCGTCAACCGCATCGCCACGGCCTTTGAAAACGTGGTCATCACGCAGGACTGGCATCCCCCGGGCCATGCGTCCTTCGCGAGCGCCCATGCGGGCAAGAAGCCCTTTGACAGCACCCGGCTCGCTTACGGCCAGCAGGTGCTGTGGCCCGACCACTGCGTGCAGGGCAGCGAGGACGCGGCGCTGCACAGGGACCTGCAGCTGCCCCGGGCGCAGCTGATCCTGCGCAAGGGCTTTCATCCGCACGTGGACAGCTACTCCGCGTTCACGGAGGCCGACCGCAAAACCACCACCGGCCTGGCCGGCTACCTCCGGCAGCGCGGAATCAGGCGCGTGTTCGTCGCCGGCCTGGCGACCGACTTCTGCGTCGCCTGGACGGCGCTCGACGCGCGGCGCCTGGGCTTCGAGGCCCATGTCATCGAGGACGCCTGCCGCGCCATCGACCTCGACGGCTCGCTCTCGGCCGCCTGGAAGCAGATGCTGGCCCGGGGCGTGCGGCGCATACAGTCCGGCGACCTGCGCATCGCCTGACAGCAGGCCGTCGTCGGCGCGCAAGCCGCGCAAAGCGGTGGTGGCCGGTGCCTGATCTTCAAACCCCGAGGTAGGCCATTTTTACCCGGTCATTGGCCAGCAGATTCTTGCCGGTGTCGGCCAGCACCACGCGCCCGGTTTCCAGCACGTACCCGCGATCGGCGACCTGCAGCGCCTTGTTGGCGTTCTGCTCGACCAGGAAAACGGTGACGCCGTCGTCGCGGATCGTGCGGATGATGTCGAAGATCTGCGCGATGACCAAGGGCGCCAGGCCGAGCGTGGGCTCGTCGAGCAGCAGCAGCCGGGGTCGGCTCATCAGGGCGCGGCCGATCGCGAGCATCTGCTGCTCGCCGCCCGACATGGTGCCGGCGCGCTGTCCCGCGCGCTGGTTCAGCCTCGGAAACAGCTTGAACATGCGCTCGAGGTCCTCCTCGAGCACATGGCGGTCGGCAAAGAAGCCGCCCATCTGCAGGTTCTCGAGAACGGTCAGGCCGGGAAAGATGCGCCGGCCCTCGGGCGCGATCGCCAGCCCCAAGCGCATGATTTCGTGGGTACTGCGGTGCGTGATGTCCTGGCCGTCGAACAGCACGCGCCCGCTGGAGGCGCGCGGAGCGCCGCAGACGGTCATCATCAGCGTCGTCTTGCCCGCGCCGTTGCTGCCGATCAGGGTGACGATCTCGCCCTTTCTGACCTCCATGGATACGCCGCACAGCGCCTGCACGGCGCCGTAGTGGGTGTGGACCTGCTCCAGTTCCAGCATCAGTCCTCTCCCAGGTAGGCCTTGATCACGCGCGGGTCATTGCGCACCGCTTCCGGCTTGCCGGTGACGATCGGGCGGCCGTGTTCCATCACCAGGATGCGGTCGGAGACGCCCATCACCAGGCTCATGTCGTGCTCGATCAGCAGCACCGCGATGCCGAACTCGCAGCGCAGGCTGTCGATGAGTTGCTGCAGTTCGATCTTCTCTTGCGGATTCAGGCCCGCGGCAGGCTCGTCGAGCATGAGCAGACAGGGCTTGGTGATCATGCAGCGCGCAATCTCCAGGCGGCGCTGGTGGCCGTAGGAGAGCGTTGCGGCCTCCCGGTTGGCGAACTGCGTCAGGCCCATGCGGTCCAGCCAGTGGGCGCAGCGCTCGAGCGCCTCGCGCTCGGCCCGGCGGTACGCCGGCGTGGCGAACAGGCCATGCAGGAGCCCGCTCTTGACCTGGCGATGCTGCGCCACCATCAGGTTCTCGACCACGGTCAATTGCTTGAAGAGGCGGACGTTCTGGAAGGTGCGCACCAATCCCTTTTGCGCCACCAGATGGCTCGGCAGGCCCGTAATGCACTGTCCGTCGAGCAGCACCTGGCCGCTGCTGGGCTTGTAGAAGCCGCCGACGCAATTGAACACCGTGGTCTTGCCCGCCCCGTTGGGGCCGATGATGGCGAAGACCTCGTTGCGGCGGACGCCGAAATCCACGCCGTCAACGGCGAGCAGGCCCCCGAAGCGCATTTGCAGACCGGAGACACCGAGCAGTTCCGGTCGCTGGACGTCGGTCATTGCGGCAATTCCACGTGGGGACGGCTCGCGGGCAGCAGGCCCTGCGGGCGCCACATCATCATCAGGACCATCACCAGACCGAAGATCAGCATGCGGTACTCCGCGAAGCCGCGCGCCAGTTCCGGCAGCACGGTGAGCAAGATGGCGGCGAGGATCACGCCAAGCTGCGAGCCCATGCCCCCGAGGATCACCACCGCAAGGATCAGCGCCGATTCGATGAAGGTGAAGGACTCGGGAGTCACCAGTCCCTGGCGTGCCGCGAAGAAGGCCCCGCCGAGGCCCGCGAAGGCCGCCCCCAGCGTGAACGCCGAGAGCTTGACGCGCGTCGGATTCAGGCCCAGCGAGCGGCACGCGATCTCGTCCTCGCGCAGCGCCTCCCAGGCCCGGCCCATCGGCATGCGGACCAGCCGGCTGGTGACGAAGAGCGTGCAGCCCACAAGCAGCAGCGCCAGCAGGTACAGGTACAGCACCATGTGCTCGCCGCTGTAGGTCCAGCCGAGCAGTTCGTGGAAGGTCCGGGCGCCTTCGACCTTGGCGTTGCGCGCCATTTCGACGCCGAACACGGTGGGCTTCTGGATCCCGGAGATGCCGTCCGGACCGCCCGTCAGGCTGCTGAGGTTGTTCAGCATCAGGCGGATGATCTCGCCGAAGCCCAGGGTGACGATGGCCAGGTAGTCGCCGCGCAGGCGCAGCACCGGAAAGCCGAGCAGGAAGCCGAACGTCGCGGACATCAGGGCCGCGATCGGCAGGCATTCCCAGAAGCCGAATCCGAAGTACTGGTTGAGCAGCGCGTAGGTGTATCCGCCGACGGCGTAAAAGCCCGCGTAGCCCAGATCGAGCAGCCCCGCAAAACCCACGACGATGTTCAGACCCAGGCCCAGGATGACGTAGATGAGCGCCAGCGTGGCAACGTCGATCGCACCGCGCGAGCCGAAGAATGGCCAGATCAGGCCGGCCGCGAGCAGGACCCAGATGGCCGCACTTTGCTGGCGTGGCGCCAGCGCCGCAATCTTCGGCAGCCGCACGGCGCCGCACCTGCGGGCAAGAAAGGGCCGGAGCGACTGGAACAGGAACACCGCGATCATGGCAATCCAGACCGCACGCCAGTGCGGCTCCAGAACCACCTTGTAGCCGTCGAGCTTGATGCGCAGGCCGAGCACGGGAATGGTCAGCAGCGCCGTCAGCAGCGCGGCGAGCGTGGCGTTCTTCAGCGTCGCGTGCAGCGGCACCGACGGGGCCCGGGATGGAACGGAAATGCTTTGCGTCAAAGGGCCCTCACACCTTCTCCACATCCGGCTTGCCCAGCAGACCGGTGGGGCGAAACAGCAAGACGAGGACGAGCAGGCCGAAGGCCACCACGTCCTTGTACTCGGTGGGCATGTACCCGGAAGCAAAGGTCTCGGCCAGTCCCAGCAGCACGCCACCGAGCATCGCGCCGGGGACGCTGCCGATACCGCCGAGCACCGCGGCCGTGAAAGCCTTGATGCCGGCGATGAAGCCGATGAAGGGGTTGAGTTTTCCGATGCTCAGCCCGATCAGCACGCCACCGACGGCGGCCAGCATGGCGCCGAGCACGAAGGTCAGGGAGATCACCTTGTTGGTGTCGATTCCCAGCAGGTTCGCCATGCGCATGTCCTCGGAGCACGCGCGGCAGGCGCGGCCCATGCGCGATCGGCTGATGAACAGGGTCAGCGCGATCATCAGCACCAGCGTCACGCCCACGATCAGCAGGCGCGCGTAGGGCAGCGTGACCGTGAAGTCGCCGCCCATATTGAACTCCAGGGCACCGGAGACGACGACGGGAACGGAGACGTCGCGCGCGCCCTGACCGATCAGCATGTAGTTCTGCAAGAAGATCGACATCCCGATCGCCGAGATCAGCGGAACCAGCCGGGGCCCGCCGCGCAGGGGACGGTAGGCCACGCGCTCGATGACGAAGCCGTACGCCCCCGTGACCACGACCGACACCAGCAGCGCCGCGCCGAGCACCAGCGGCAAGGGGTAGCCCGCCTGCGTGCCGATGGCGGTCAGCGCAACCAGGCCGACGTAGCCGCCGATCATGTAGATCTCGCCATGCGCGAAGTTGATCATGCCGATGATCCCGTAGACCATCGTGTAGCCGATGGCGATCAGGGCATAGATCGCACCCAGCGTCAGACCATTGATCAGCTGCTGGGTGAACTGGGGGAGGAATGCGTCCATTTTTTGGGATGCACCGAGCCGTAGCCCGGGTTCCGGGTTCAGTCGGCGGCGGTCTTGGTGGCGTCCTTGTGCCAGGTGAAGACGACGAACTTGAACGACTTCAGGTCGCCCTGGGCGTCGTAGCCGACCGTGCCGATCGGGGTCTGGAAGGGGTTCTTGTGCATGAAGTCTGCGACCTTGGCCGGGTCAGCGCTCTTGGTGCCGGCCATGGCGTCGGCAATGATCTTCACACCCGCGTAGGCGGTCAGCTGAAACGGGCCATTCACGTCGCGCTGCTTGTCGGCAAAGGCCCGGACGACTGCCGCGTTCGCCGGGTCCGTCGAGAAGTCGGCGGGGAGCGTCAGCAGCATGCCCTCGGAGGCCGCTCCGGCGATCGCCGTCACGTCCTTGTTGCCCACGCCCTCGGGGCCCATGAAGGTCACCTTCACGCCCTGTTCGTTTGCCTGGCGCAGCAGCAGGGCCATTTCCGGGTGGTAGCCGCCAAAGTAGACGAAGTCCACGCCCAGCGATTTGAGCTTGGTGATGACGGCCGAGTAGTCGGAGTCGCCCGCGTTGATCCCCTCGAAGAGCACGACGGGAACCTTGGCCGTATCCAGGGCCTTCTTCACGATGGAAGCGATGCCCTGGCCGTAGGACTGCTTGTCGTGCAGCACGGCGACCTTCTTGGGCTTGACCTTGGCGATGATGTACTGCGCCGCTGCCGGGCCCTGCTGGTCGTCGCGGCCAATGGTGCGGAAGATGAACTTGCGCTTCTTGCCCTCGGTCAGTTGCGGCGCCGTGGCCGACGGCGTGACCATCACCACGCCCTCGTTCTCGTAGATTTCCGCACTCGGGATGGTCGATCCGGAGCAGACATGGCCGATGACGAACTTGATCCCCTGGCTGACGATCTTGTTGGCCACCGCCACGGCCTGCTTGGGCTCGCAGGCGTCGTCCAGCAGGACCGGCTCCAGCGTGTTCCCGCCGGCACCGCCTGCGGCATTGATCTGCTCGATCGCGGTCAGGGCGCCGGCCTTGACCATGTCTCCATATTGGGCGAGCGCGCCGCTGGACGGGCCGGCGATGGCGATCTTCACCGTATCCGCGTGCGCGGACAGGCCAAGAATGGCAAGCGCGGCAGCGGCCGCGATCGAATGGGGACGAATCCTGGATTGCATGGCAGTCTCCTCTGGGTTGAAGTGGATGGGCGCGGGCCGAAGTCTACAGTCCGAAGCGCCACGCAAGCGATGGGCGCATCGTCCGAAAAGGATATCAATTGTCGTGCCAGATCTTCCTTTGGCCGGGAAATCCCTTAGCGTCGGTGCCACCCGACAGAGCGGCGGGCTGCGGTCGTCAGTGAGAGGCGGGCTTTGCCGGTGGTGGTGTCGGCTGCTGCGCCTGGACCCTGGCATCCATGATGGCCAGTGCCGTGTTTCTGCCCGCGTCGAAACTGGCGACCATATTGGACAGGACGGTCGCATTGAACGCAGCGATACCGAAAACCACCGTGATGCCCGTCGCAATGATGATGTTCCTTGTCATCTTGGCATCTGCCTTGCCCTCTTTGCGTACCTCGGTAAACTGTTCTTGCATGCTCTCCATCTTCGAGAACATGATATTGAACTTGCCCTCAATTGACGCGATGCGCGCATCCATCCGGACTTCGATGGCTTCGAGTTTTGCATCCAGGAGATCTTTGGTTACTTCGGTCATAACTGCAGTGGTAGTGGCGGAATCATCAGCCAATGGCGCCTGATTCGGGTCATTAAAATCTCCGGGCTCCACATGCTGTGCAGTTTCTGTGAGCCCGTTGGCTTTCATATTTTCAGGATCAGTAAGTACTCCTCTGCTACTGTACACCAATCGGATATTATTGGAAATGGTAGACGCTTCGCTCCTGGAATAGGAGCTTTCGGAGATTGACGACTGGCCCGTTTCTTGGCCAACTGATTGCAATTTCACTGTCATTATTTGGCCGATGAACCGCTGAGCAGTCCTCCGAGCGTTTCATGCAGTCTCCGGGCGTCGGCCTCCGTCATTTCCAGAGTTGCCAATGCACAATTCACTGGATGGCTCACTGGCTGGTCCTGCATGTTATCGGTAGTGATATGAAACTGTACCCGTAGCGCATGGATCAACACGACTGGGTCGCCGGATGGTTCTCCGCGCATAACACTTACTGCAAACGCTCCGCCCTTAACGTCCACATATTTGTAGTCATTCGCGAATTTCCAACCTTCGACCTTGATATTGGTTGTCGTTTGTATAACCATCGGATTTCCCTTTTGAGTTCATCCGGACTCTACCAGATCATGGCCCCGAACAATCATCCTGTGATATCAAGTTCAGCATGGGCACATGCGTGGCGCATAGCCATGCAGCGGCAGTCGAACCCTGACCCCGTCCATTTTCGCGCAAGGCCCACCCCCCTGTGAACCCATGGGTGCTGCCCGTCATTTCTTGTCGCGCAGCTCGCGGCGCAGGATCTTGCCCACCGGGGTCTTGGGCAGCTCGGTGCGGAACTCGATCAGCTTGGGCTGCTTGTAGCCCGTGAGTTCCTTGTGGCAGAACTCGCGCAGCTGGGCCTCGGTCAGGTCTGCGGACTTTTTCACGACGACGAGTTTCACGGCTTCGCCGGTCTTTTCATCGGGCACGCCGACCACGGCGCATTCGAGCACACCGGGGCAGTTGGCAACGACCTGCTCGACCTCGTTGGGGTAGACGTTGAAGCCGCTGACCAGCACCATGTCCTTTTTGCGGTCGATGATCTTGAAGAAGCCGCGCCCGTCGATCACGCCGATGTCGCCGGACTTGAAGTAGCCGTCCGCGGTCATGGCCTGCGCGGTTTCTTCGGGGCGCTGCCAGTAGCCGGCCATCACCTGCGGGCCTTTGATGGCGATCTCTCCGGGCTGGCCGGGTTGCGTCACTTCCTTGCCTTCGTCGTCGAGCAGTTTCATCCAGGTGCCCGGAATCGGCACGCCGATGGTGCCGGTGAATTCGGTCACCGTCACCAGGTTGCAGCTGACCGAGGGGCTGGTTTCCGAAAGGCCGTAGCCCTCGCAGACGGGGCAGCCGGTCTTCTCCAGCCAGAGCTTGGCCACTGCGTCCTGCACCGCCATGCCGCCGCCGAGCGAGACCCTGAGGTTCGTCCAGTCAACGCTGCCAAAGTCCGGGTGGTTCGCCAAGCCATTGAACAGGGTGCTGACGGCCGGGAAGCTGTGGAAGCGGTGCTTGGACAGTTCCTTGAGCACGGCGGGCAGGTCGCGCGGATTGGGGATCAGGATGGTTTTGCCGCCCAAGCGCATGGAAAGCATCATGTTCACGGTGAACGCGAAGATGTGGTAGAGCGGCAGCGCGCAGACGGCGGTGGGCTGTTCGCCAGCGGGGATCTTCTCCATCGCGGGGGCGTTCCAGGCCTCGGTCTGCAGCACGTTCGCGATCACGTTGCGGTGCAACAGCACCGCGCCCTTGCTCACGCCCGTGGTGCCGCCGGTGTACTGCAGCAGTGCGATGTCGTCGGGCGCGATGCCGGGTTTGCGCAGCGTGCCCTGCGTGCCCTGCGCCAGGGCGTCGTTGAAGCGCACGGCGCGCGGCAGCGCATAGGCCGGAACCATTTTCTTGACCTTGCGCACCACGTAGTTCACCAGCGCGCCCTTGAGCAGGCCGAGCTGGTCGCCCATGGCGCACAGCACCACGTGCTCGACGGGCGTGCGGGCCAGGCATTGCTCCAGCGTGGTGGCAAAGTTCTCGATGAGCACGATGGCCTTGGCGCCCGAGTCCTTGAGCTGGTGCTCGAGCTCGCGCGGGGTGTACAACGGGTTCACGTTGACCACCACCAGGCCCGCGCGCAGGATCGCCGCGACCACCACGGGGTACTGCGGCACGTTGGGCAGCATGATCGCCACGCGCTCGCCCGGGGCCAGGCCCAGGCCCTGCAGGTAGGCCGCGAACGCCCTGCTCAGCGCGTCGGTCTGCGCGTAGCTCACGTCCTTGCCCATGAAGCTGTAGGCGACGCGGTCGGCGTATTTCGCGAAGGCCTCGTCCATGAGCGCGACGAGAGATGCGTAGCGCGTGGCGTCGATGTCGGCGGGCACGCCTTGCGGATAGGCGGCCAGCCAGGGGCGGTCAGTTGTCATATGGGTCTCCTCCAAACTGCTCACTACCAGGGGAATCCTGGGATTGTCTTCGCCGGGGATGGGTCTGCGGGGATGTGCTTTCCCCTATGCGAGTCCCCGGAAAAGACCGTGCGAACGGGGTTCTTCTTACTCGATGGCCTTGGCGATGTCCTCGACGATCTTTTTCGCGTCGCCGAAGACCATCATGGTTTTGTCCAGGTAGAACAGCTCGTTGTCCAGGCCCGCGTAGCCCGCCGCCATCGAGCGCTTGTTCACGATCACGGTCTTGGCCTTGTAGGCCTCGAGGATCGGCATGCCGTAGATCGGGCTGCCCTTGGTGTGCGCCGCGGGGTTGACCACGTCGTTCGCGCCAAGGATGATGGCCACGTCGATTTGGCCGAATTCGCCGTTGATGTCTTCCATCTCGAAGACTTGGTCGTAGGGCACCTCGGCCTCGGCCAGCAGCACGTTCATGTGGCCGGGCATGCGGCCGGCGACGGGATGAATCGCGTATTTCACGCTCACGCCCTTTTCCCCGAGCTTGGCGGCCAGTTCCTTGACGGCGTGCTGGGCGCGCGCCACGGCCAGCCCGTAGCCCGGAACGATGACCACGGTTTCGGCGTTGCCGAGCACGAAGGCCGCGTCGTCGGCGCTGCCGCTCTTCACGCTGCGCTGCGCCTGGCCGCCCGCTGCGGCGGCCGTGGCGTCGCCGCCAAAGCCGCCCAGGATCACGTTGAAGAACGAGCGGTTCATGGCCTTGCACATGATGTAGCTCAGGATCGCGCCGGAACTGCCGACCAGCGACCCCGCGATGATCAGCATGGCGTTGTTCAGCGAGAAGCCGATTCCGGCCGCCGCCCAGCCCGAGTAGCTGTTGAGCATGGACACCACCACCGGCATGTCCGCACCGCCAATCGGAATGATGATCAGCACGCCGAGCACGAAGGACAGCGCCAGCATGGCAAAAAACGCCGCCCAGTTCCCGCTGAACATGAACAGCAGGCCCAGCCCCACGGTCGCCAGCCCCAGCACCAGGTTCAGCAGATGCTGGCCGGCAAACTGCACCGGCGCACCCTGGAACAGGCGCAACCGGTACTTGCCCGAGAGCTTGCCGAACGCGATCACCGAGCCGCTGAACGTGATGGCGCCGATGGCCGCGCCCAGAAAGAGTTCGAGCCGGTTGCCCGCCGGGATCGGCTGCCCTTTGGCCACGATCTGGAAGGCCCAGGGCTCGGCCACCGCCGCGACGGCGATGAACACCGCCGCCAAGCCGATCATGCTGTGCATGAAGGCCACGAGCTCGGGCATCCTGGTCATCTCCACCCGATGCGCCATGAAAGCGCCAGCGCCCCCCCCGAGCAGCAGCGCGGCGAGCACGTACACCATGCCCTCGGCCCGGCCCCCGGACAGCGTCACGACGAGCGCCGCCGTGGTCAGGACGGCGATCGCCATGCCGAGCATGCCAAAGACGTTGCCACGGATCGACGTGGTGGGATGCGACAGGCCCTTGAGGGCCTGGATGAAGCAGACGCTGGCGACCAGGTACAGCAGCGTGACGAGATTCATGCTCATGCCGGGCCTCCCTGCGCGCCGGGGGCGGCTTTTCTTTCCTTTTTCTTGAACATTTCGAGCATGCGCCGCGTGACGAGAAAGCCGCCGAAGACGTTCACCGCGGCCAGCGCCACGGCGAGCACGCCCATGCTCTTGCCCAGCGCAGTCTCCGTGAGGGCCGCGGCGAGCATGGCGCCCACGATCACGATCGCCGAGACGGCATTCGTCACCGCCATGAGCGGCGTGTGCAAGGCTGGCGTGACGGTCCACACAACGTGGTAGCCCACGTAGATCGCGAGCACGAAGATGATGAGATTGATCAGGGTGGGGGAGACGGCGTCCATGGGAGTCCTTCGTTGGGCATTGCATTCAGCGGGTGGGGGGATGCCTGTCCCGCAGATCCTGCAGTCGGCTCATGCGCGTTTCACCGTGCCCGCGTGCGCCACGAGGCAGGCCGCGACGATGTCGTCCTGCAAGTCCATGTGCAGCGCACCGTCCGGGTTGACGATGAGTTTGAGAAAGTCCAGCACGTTGCGCGCGTACAGCGCCGACGCGTCGGCCGCCACGAGCGCGGGCAGATTGGTCTCGCCCACCAGCGTGACGCCATGCTTGACGACGGTCTTGCCGGCTTCGGTGAGCGGGCAGTTGCCGCCTTGCGGGGCGGCGATGTCGACGATCACCGACCCGGCCTTCATCGATCGGACCATGTCCTCGGTGACCAGCACCGGCGCGGGTCGGCCCGGGATCAGCGCGGTGCTGATGAGCACGTCGGCCTGCGCCACGCGCTTGGCCACCTCCACCTTCTGGCGCTCGAGCCAGCTTTGCGGCATGGGCCGGGCGTAGCCCCCCACGCCCTCGGCGGCGTCCCTTTCCTCCTGCGTCGTGCAGGGCACGTCGATGAACCGCGCGCCCAGCGATTCCACCTGCTCCTTGACGCCGGGACGCACGTCGGAGGCCTCGATCACGGCCCCGAGCCGCTTCGCCGTGGCGATGGCCTGCAGCCCCGCGACCCCCACGCCCAGGATCACCACGCGCGCGGCCTTCACGGTGCCCGCAGCGGTCATGAGCATGGGGAAGAAGCGCTGGTAGCGGTCCGCGGCAATCAGCACGGCCTTGTAGCCGGCGATATTCGCCTGCGAGGACAGCACGTCCATGCTCTGCGCCCGCGTGGTGCGCGGAGCCGCTTCCAGCGCGTAGGCCGTCACCCCCGCAGTGGCCAGCCGTTGCAGGCCCGCGGCATCGAAGGGATTGAGCATGCCCACCAGCGTGGCGCCAGCGCGCAGCCGCGGCGTTTCGGCCTCCACGGGGCAGCGGACCTTGAGCACCAGGTCCGCGCTCCAGGCCGCCGCGGCGTCGGAAATCTCCGCCCCGGCGGCCACGTAGGCCGCATCGGGAACGCTCGCCGCGATGCCCGCACCGGCTTCGATGCGCAGCACGTGCCCCTGGGCCTTGAGCTTTTTGACCGTCTCGGGCGTTGCGGCGACCCGGGTCTCGCCTGCCATGGATTCCGCAGGCACTCCAATTTGCATGTCATCTCCTCGATGGGGTCTGTTGAGACTGCTTGCCGGGCGCGAGCTTACATGAAGAAATCTCCCTTACTGCCGCGTCCCCGCCCCGGTCGCCTGGTCTGATTTCTCCGCCGTTCTGTCATAACATGCATGCATCGCCAGACAGAGGATGCCGCAAATGACCATCACCACCGTTTCATCACGCGACTTCGCACGCGACTTGGCCACGGCGAAGAAGGCCACCAGCGCGGGCCCGGTGTTCATCACGGACAGGGGAAGGCCCGCGTTGGCACTGCTCAGGATCGAGGACTACTACCGGTTGGCGGGCGAGAAACCCCGCACCCTCCTGGACGCCATGGACGCCATTGCTTGCCCGCCAGGAATCGATTTTCCGGCGGAGCGCGTTCGCGACTGGCCCCGCGAGACCGAGCTCGGCTGATTCGGCGTGTTCATTCTCGACACCTGCGTCCTGGCCGAGCTGCGCGCCAACAAGCCGCGGGCTGCGCAGGCGGTGAGGGCATGGGCAAGCCAGCAGCCCATGGCCGGGCTCTACCTCTCGGCCGTAACGCTCATGGAACTGGAGATCGGGGTGCAGCGCATGCAGCGCAAGGACCCCGTGCAAGGCGCGCACCTGCGGGCCTGGGCGGAACGAACCACCGAGCGCTTCGAGGACCGCATCCTGCCCATCACGGCGCGCACGGCGTGGGTGTGCGCAAGTCTGCACGTGCCGAATCCACGCCCCCTGGGAGACTCCCTGATCGCTGCGACCGCCCTGGAGCACGGCTTTACCGTGGTGACGCGAAACCTCGCCGACTTCGCCGGAACGGGCGTCAAAATCCACGACCCCTGGACGCAAACCGCTGTCGATTGACAGCGTCCGTCAGTGCACCTCCTGCGCGAGCGCGCCCGAGGCGTACCGGGAGGCCATCGCCGACAGGCCGTGCCCCTCGATCCTGGCGCCCTGGCCCTCGCAACCGAACGCGATGTAACGCTGCCGGCAAACCGCCTTGGCGGCCTCGCGCGCCGGTTTGAGCCACTCGCGGGCGTCGAACTTCTCGGGGTTTTCAAACAGGAACTTGCGCACCGCGGCCGTCATGGCCAGGCGGACGTCCGTGTCGATGTTGATCTTGCGCACGCCATGCCGGATGGCTTCCTGGATTTCCTCGACGGGAACGCCGTAGGTTTCCTTGATCTTGCCGCCGTACTGGTTGATTTCGGCAAGCAACTCGGCGGGCACCGACGAGGAGCCGTGCATCACCAGATGCGTGTTCGGAAGGCGCTGGTGGATTTCCTTCACGCGGTCGATCGCCAGAATGTCGCCCGTGGGCCGGCGGCTGAACTTGTAGGCGCCATGGCTGGTGCCGATGGCGATCGCCAGCGCGTCGAGCTGCGTGGCTTGCACGAACACGGCGGCCTCCTCGGGGTCGGTGAGCATCTGGCTGTGGTCGAGCCGGCCAGCGGCGCCGATGCCGTCTTCCTCGCCGGCGTCGCCGGTCTCCAGGTTGCCCAGGCAGCCGAGTTCGCCCTCGACGGTGACGCCCACCTTGTGCGCCATCGCGACCACCCTGCGCGTCACGTCCACGTTGTAGTCGAACGAGGCGGGGTCTTGCCGTCTTCCATCAGCGAGCCGTCCATCATCACCGAGCCAAAGCCCAGGTCGATCGCGCCCTGGCAGACCTTGGGCGATGTGCCGTGGTCCTGGTGCATCACCAGCGGAATATGCGGAAAGGCCTCGGCGGCCGCCTGGATCAGGTGCTTGATGAAGGGCTCGCCCGCGTACTTGCGCGCGCCCGCGCTGGCCTGCAGGATCACGGGCGCGCCGGTCTCGTGCGCGGCCGCCATCACGGCCTGGACCTGTTCCAGATTGTTCACGTTGAAGGCCGGAATGCCATAGCCATTGCTGGCCGCATGGTCGAGCAGTTCGCGCATCGAAACGAGGGGCATGGTCGTAGGGTCCGTTCGGACGTTCAGGGTTGGGGGCCGGGTATTGCGGTGTGGTCGCCGCTTCGGAGTCGGTGATTTTACCGAGGGTCAGCATCACCGGCGGAACGGATGAATCCATGCGAACCCGGCGGGCCCCGATCCCATGTCGCCATCTGGACAGAGTAAAAACGAACGACCGTGCTACAACTGCGCCGCACCCAGGAGACGCAGCGCATGGATCTCGCATTCACCCCCGAAGAACAGGCCTTCCGCGAGGAGGTTCGCGCCTGGGTCCGCGCCCATCTGCCCCAGGACATTTCCCGCAAGGTGCGCAACGCGCTGCGGCTGACCCGTGCCGACTACCAAGACTGGGCCAGGATTCTGGGCAAGAAGGGCTGGCTCTGCTTTGGCTGGCCCCGGGAGTTTGGCGGTCCCGGCTGGACCGTGGTGCAAAAGCACCTGTTCGAAGAGGAATGCGCGCTGGCCGGCACGCCCCGCATCATCCCGTTCGGTCCGGTGATGGTCGCGCCGGTGCTCATGGCCTTCGGCAGCGCCGCGCAGCAAAGGCGCTTCCTGCCCGGGATCGCCAGCGGCGAGGTGTGGTGGAGCCAGGGCTACAGCGAACCGGGATCGGGCTCGGACCTGGCCTCGATCAAGACCCGCGCCGAGCGCGTGGGCGACAAGTACATCGTGAACGGCCAGAAAACCTGGACCACCTTGGGCCAGTACGGCGACTGGATGTTCAACTTGGTGCGCACCAGCACCGAGGGCAAGCCCCAGGCCGGCATCTCGTTCCTGCTGCTGGACATGAAGTCGCCCGGCGTCACCGTGCGCCCGATCAAGTTGCTCGACGGCGAGTGCGAGGTCAACGAGGTGTTCTTCGACAAGGTCGAGGTGCCCGCCGAGAACCTGGTCGGAGAAGAGAACAAGGGCTGGACCTACGCCAAGCACCTGCTCGCGCACGAGCGCACGAATATCGCCGACGTGAACCGCAGCAAGCGCGAGCTCGAGCGCCTGAAGCGCATCGCCAAGGCAGAAGGCGTGTGGGACGACGCACGCCTGCGCGACCAGATCGCGCTGCTCGAGGTGGACGTCGTGGCGCTCGAAATGCTGGTGCTGCGCGTGCTCTCGGCGGAGAAGTCGGGCAAGAACCCGCTGGACATCGCCGGCCTGCTCAAGATCCGCGGCAGCGAGATCCAGCAGCGCCTTGCCGAGCTGATGATGCTCGCCGCCGGCCCGTTCTCGCTGCCCTTCATCGAAGAGGCCATGGAGGCCGGCTGGCAGGGCGACTTTCCCGGCGGCGTCGCGGCCAACGCCGCGCTTGCGCCAAGCTATTTCAACCTGCGCAAGACCACCATCTACGGCGGCTCAAACGAGGTGCAGCGCAACATCGTCGCGCAGACCCTGCTCGGTTGAGCGTGGCGCGCGCGCAGTTCCATCCCGGGGAGGCAAGAACATGGATTTCGATTTTTCCGACGACCAAGCGCAGCTGCGCGACGCCGTGCGCAAATGGGTGGACAGGGGCTACGGCTTCGAGCGCCGCCGGGCCATCGTGGCCGCGGGGGGCTTTGCGCGCGCGGCATGGAACGAGCTCGCCGCTCTGGGCCTCATGGCCCTGACGCTGCCCGAAGCCCACGGCGGCATGGGCCAGGGCGCGATCGACGCCATGGTGGTGGCCGAGGAACTGGGCCGCGGAATCGTCCTGGAGCCGATTGCGCAGGCCTTCATCGCGGGCAGCGTGCTGTCGAAGCACGCGCCGGCCGCCGTGC
>NZ_AFAL01000403.1 GCF_000193225.1 Verminephrobacter aporrectodeae subsp. tuberculatae At4
CTGCTGACGGCGCGCGTCGAGACGGGCGAGGCGAATCTGGGCAGCAGCGTCGCCCTGGAATCCATCGCCGCCTGCGTGATCGCCGGCGTGAGCCTGCGCGGCGGAATCGGCCGTGTGTCCAACGTGGTGCTCGGCGCCATCTTCATCGGGCTGGTGCAAAACGGCATGAACCTCGCGAACGTCGGCTCGTACCTGCAAATGGTCGTTCTCGGCGCGCTGCTGATCGTCGCCGTGGTGGCAGACCAGATCCGCCACCGCATGGTCCTGCCGGGATAGGCGCGGGCGTTTGCAGACTGGCTGCCCCGCTCAGATCGTCATTCCCCCGTCGCACGCATAGGCATTGCCGGTGCAAAACGCCGATTCGTCGGACGCCAGGAACACCGCCAGCGGCGCGATCTCCTGCGCCGTGGCCAGCCGGCCCATGGGCTGGCGCGCGATGAAGTCCTTGCGCGCCTGCACCGGATCGGCAAAGGCATTGATGCGCTCGGCCAGCGAGGGCGTGTCCACCGTCCCCGGGCACAGCGCATTGCAGCGGATGCCCCGGGTGACGAAGTCGGCGGCGATCGCCTTGGTCATGCCGATCACCGCCGCCTTCGACGCGCCGTAGACAAAGCGCATCGGCAGGCCGCGGATCGACGAAGCGATCGAAGCGATGTTGATGATCGAACCGGACGCGCCGGTCCTGGCGTGGTTCTCCAGCATGGCGGGCAGAAAGGCCTGGGCCATTTTCCATTGCGCGCGCACATTCAGCCGGAAGGCCAGGTCCCATTCCTCGTCGCTCGCGTCCAGCGCCGTCCCGTGGTGGACAAAGCCGGTGCAGTTGAGCAGCACCTGGATGGTCCCCACTTCCTTGGCGCGGGCGCTGATGGCCGCGTCGTCGAGCGCGTCGAGCCTGCGCGTGCTGACGTTGGGAACGCCGGCGTAGCCCTCGAGCAGCTTTTCATCAACGTCGGTGGCCCAGACCTGGGCACCTTCGGCGGCAAAGGCCAGCGCGCAGGCGCGGCCAATGCCTTGGCCAGCGGCGGTGACGAATGCGGTTTTGCCGGCGAGTCTTTGGGTCAATTTTGTCTCCTCAATGTTTTTGGCAAGCCGCCCTGGGGGCGGCCGGAGGGAGTATCCACGATTGCCGCGCGGAGGTCGATTGCCCGATGCGCGGCTGATTCCGGAGCGCCGCCAACGCTGAAAGCCAGGATGACTTGCCGTCCATGCTGGATCGCTTCCCCGATCAGTAGCCCGCCTCTTTTTGGTGTCGGAAGGCCAGAACGTACACCGCATCATCGACTGGATCATGGCGGTACAAGGCCACATAGCCGGAATCCCCGAAGGCAATCACCAACTCGCGCAGTTCTGGTGCCTGCGGGAACGGTCGGCCCACGTCAGGGGCCGATTCCAGCAGCAGGAACTGCTTGTCAATGGTCAGGCCAGCCCGCCTGGCAGCTTGCGGGGCCTTGACGGCCAGAAACCGCCGGCATCGCTCCAGGCCCTGCGCGGCACCTTCCACGGCGATTACTTGTGGCACTCGGGCACCACCCTTTCGCCATCAGTGCCCCAGGTGTTCAGCCAAGTGCGGACTTCATGCCCGGTCAGGTGCTGGCCGGTTTCCTGATAGGCCGTCCAAGACGCCAAGGCTTCTTGTTTGAAGCGCTCGCGCGCTTCCTCACGATCGACGTACTGTTCGATCGCTTCAAGCATGATCCAGTGGGGCGAGCGGCGACGTTGGCTGGCGAGGTGCTGAACGCGACCTTTGAGTGTGTCGTCAATCTTGAGGGACGTTGCCATGGTGAGCCTTTATCACACAGTAATACCTGGTGATAATGTAGCTCATTTCCGCACCCGATTCCACCCTTTCCGGATTGTTGCGCAGCATGGCAGTGGTTCGATGCATCGAACCTTTTTCCCTGCTGGCGCTGGCCGTATGGGGCTTGGCGCCTTGGCTGCGGTCACTCCGGGTGCTCAAGTGGGATCTTGCCCTGTGACCAAGGCGCCATCCCGAACGGCAAAACGGGCCCAGTTGGAGGCATTTTCAAAGCGCCCACCCAGTTCGCGCAGGCGCGATTCGAGCAACAACACCCCCTATCGAAACAGCGACAAAATCAGCAGATAGCTTGGCAAACAGATCAAAAGCGCCAAGTTGGGTTTTCGACTCCACAGGGTAATGACAAAAGACAGAAAAACCACGATAAGCTTCAACAGGTCTTCAAAAATAATGTGCCCGAAGAATAGGTCGTCACGCGTTCCATAGAGTGATCCGTAGATGATTCCACCCATCACGATCGCAGATGCGTAGTTGAAGAAGCGCACCGCGGGCCCGCTGATGTCCAACTTGATCCGGCGCAGCAATAGAAAGGGCGCAACCCGCAGCAGCCAGGATACGCCCCCACTGACCAGAATCGCAATCCATACGTCCATTGCTTGTCAGCGCCGCTGCCCCTGTTTTTCAAATCTGACCTCGCAGGCCACGAAGATGGCGGCCAAACCGAGTGGAAGAACGATGGCTTGCCAAGAACCAAGCCAATGCATGGCAATCGGCGTCAGCAAGAAACCCAAGGCCGTCATCAGGATCGGTTTCAGCGCCGGCCATTGCAGTGCAGTGAGCGCCGTAAAATGCAAGGGCATGATGATTCCCGCGAGCACCTTGAGCCACTGGCTGTCCACGAGAGACAATAATAAACTGCCAATCAGGGTCCCTGCAAGTGCCGACCCCAAGCCCATACTGCCCACGCCGAGATAATAATACAGGGCATCTTCCTCGGAGTCTGACGTTTGCCCCTTGGACACGGCGAAGGTAGAAGCCGACAGCACCATCGACGACAGGAACATCTTCCCCAGCGAAATCCGTCCGAACCGGACGTGCAGGGCCGACGCCATGATGAAGAAACGAAAATTGGTGATCACCGCGGCAACGGCGATGGCGACAGCGGATACATGAAGATTTTGCACCACGAATAATTGCAGTGGCGCCGCAAAAACCAATAAGGTCATTGCGGTCGCGTGCCAAGTGCTCACCCCCTTTTCCAGCGCAAGCGCTCCGAAGGAGGAAAACATCAGCAGGAACGACAGCACAACGGGCGCCGAACTGGCGCATCCCCGCAGAAAGGCCGCGCGGCGGTGATCAGAGGCTACGGCCACACAAGGACGCGCTTGAAGTGAAGACCAGGTCGATCTTGGGATCAAGGTAGCTCAGGTTCATGCACGGGCTCTCCTGCTTTGGGCGCGCAGTCTAGCGCATGGCAAACCACCGCGTCGGGCCCTTGCCCATGCCGCGGTTGTTCAGCGTTCCGCGGCAACGGACATCAGACCAGCACCCGCTCAATGCCCCCGGCGTTGGCGCGCTGCACGTAGTCGGGCAGCCAGTTTTCGCCAAGGATCTGGCGCGCCATCTCGACCACGATGTAGTCGGCTTCAAGCAGGCCGTTTTGCAGGTCGTCCTGGTAGCGGTTCAGGCCCTGCAGGCAGCTGGGGCAGCTGGTGAGGATTTTCACGTTGTCCTGCGCGCCCAAGGCGCCGCTGGCGCGCAGCTGGGACTCGCCCTTGCGGATTTCCTCTTCCTTGCGAAAGCGCACCTGGGTCGCCACGTCGGGCCGCGTCACGCCCAGCGTGCCGGATTCGCCGCAGCAGCGCTCGCTCCGGAGCACCTGCCCGCCCACCAGCGCCTGCACCGTCTTCAGCGAATCCTGCAACTGCATGGGGTTGTGGCAGGGCTCGTGGTACAGATAAGCGCCCCCCTGGCCCGGCAAGCGGATGCCTTTTTCCAGCAGGTATTCGTGGATGTCGATGGTGCGGCTGCCCGGGAATATCTTGTCGAATTCGTAGCCCTGGAGCTGGTCGTAGCAGGTGCCGCAGCTCACCAGCACGGTCTTGATGTCCAGGTAGTTGAGCGTGTTCGCCACACGGTGGAAGAGCACCCGGTTGTCGGTGATCATCTTCTCGGCCCGGTCGAACTGACCGCTGCCGCGCTGCGGGTAGCCGCAGCACAGATAACCGGGCGGCAGCACGGTTTGCACGCCGGCGTGCCAGAGCATGGCCTGCGTGGCCAGGCCCACCTGGCTGAACAGGCGCTCCGAGCCGCAGCCGGGGAAATAGAACACCGCTTCGGTCTCGGCCGTGGTGGCCCGCGGGTCGCGGATGATCGGGACGTGGCTCTTGTCCTCGATGTCCAGCAGCGCGCGCGCGGTCTTCTTGGGCAGGCCGCCGGGGAGCTTTTTGTTCACGAAGTGGATCACCTGCTCCTTGAGCGGCGCCGTGCCCACCGTGGCGGGTGGCCTGGCGGTCTGCCTGCGGCCGAACTTGCGCAGCAGGTCCACGGCCATGCGCTGGGCCTTGAAGCCCAGGTTCACCAGCGCCGAGCGCATGAAGCGGATGCTCTCCGGGCGCGTGGTGTTGAGCAGCGCCATGGCCAGCGCGTTGCCCGGCCGGAAGCTTTTTTTGCCCATCTTGCGCAGCAGGTTGCGCATGTTCATGGTGACCTCGCCAAAGTCGATCTTCACCGGGCAGGGGCTTTCGCATTTGTGGCACACCGTGCAGTGGTCGGCCACGTCCTCGAATTCCTGCCAGTGCTGGATGCTCACGCCGCGGCGCGTCTGCTCTTCGTAGAGGAAGGCTTCGATCAGCAGCGAGGTGGCCAGGATCTTGTCGCGCGGGCTGTACAGCAGGTTGGCGCGCGGCACGTGCGTGGCGCATACCGGCTTGCACTTGCCGCAGCGCAGGCAGTCCTTGATCGATTCGGCAATCGCGCCGATATCGCTTTGCTGCATGATCAGCGACTCATGGCCCATGAGGCCAAAGCTCGGCGTGTAGGCGTTGCGCAGGTCGGCGTGCAGCACGGGCTGGGCGTGCGGCTGCGGATTGCGCAGCAGCTTGCCCTGGTTGAAGCGGCCCTGCGGGTCCACCTTCTGCTTGTACTGCGCAAACGGGCGCAGTTCTTCGTCGCTCAGGAATTGGAGCTTGGTGATGCCGATGCCATGCTCGCCCGAGATCACGCCGCCGAGGCTGCGCGCCAGCGCCATGATGCGTTCCACCGCGCGGTGCGCGGTTTGCAGCATTTCGTAATCGTCGCTGTTCACCGGCAGGTTGGTGTGCACGTTCCCGTCCCCGGCGTGCATGTGCAGCGCCGCCCACACGCGGCCCTTGAGCACGCGCCGGTGGATGGCCGCAGCCTCTTGCAGGATGGGCTGGAGCGCGGCGCCGGAGAAAATGTCTTGCAGCGGCGCGAGCAGCTGGGTCTTCCAGCTCGCGCGCAGGCGGTGGTCCTGCAACTGCGGGAACAGCGCCTCGACGTCCTGCAACCACCCCGCCCACAGCGCGCGCACCCCGCAGACGAGCGCCTGCGCCTGCGCCACGCGGTCTTCGAGCAGTTCGGCCGAAGGGATCTCGCTGGCGTCGTCCTGCCGGCCCAGCGGCAGCTGGCCGCGCGCGAGGAAGTCGGCGAGCGCGTCGCACAGTGCGATCTTGTTGCGCAGGCTCAGTTCGATGTTGATGCGCTCGATGCCGTCGGTGTACTCGGCCATGCGCGGCAGCGGGATCACCACGTCCTCGTTGATCTTGAAGGCGTTGGTGTGGCGGCTGATGGCCGCCGTGCGCTTGCGGTCGAGCCAGAATTTCTTGCGCGCCTCGGGGCTGATGGCGACGAAGCCCTCGCCACTGCGCGAGTTGGCGATGCGCACGACCTCGCTGGCCACGCGCGCCACGGCGTTCGCGTCGTCGCCCGCGATGTCGCCGAACAGCACCATCTTGGGCAGGCCGCCGCCGTGCTTGCGGCTCTTGGTGGCGTAGCCCACGGCCTTCAGATAGCGTTCGTCCAGGTGCTCCAGCCCGGCGAGCAGCACGCCCGAGCGCTTTTGCTCGGCGAACATGAAGTCCTTGATCTCGACGATGCTCGGCACCGCGTCCCGCGCCTGGCCAAAGAACTCCAGGCACACGGTGCGCGTATGCCCGGGCATGCGGTGCACCACCCAGCGCGCGCTGGTGATGATGCCGTCGCAGCCCTCCTTCTGGATTCCGGGCAGGCCGCAGAGGAACTTGTCCGTCACGTCCTTGCCCAGGCCCTCCTTGCGGAAGGCCTTGCCCGGAATCTCCAGGTGCTCGGTGCGCACCGGCGTGCGGCCGTCGGCCTCGAAATATTGCAGTTCAAAGCGGGCCAGATCGGCGTCATGAATCTTGCCCAGGTTGTGCTCCAGGCGCGTGACCTCGAGCCACTGCGCGTCGGGCGTCACCATGCGCCAGCTCACCAGGTTGTCGAGCGCCGTGCCCCACAGCACGGCCTTCTTGCCGCCCGCGTTCATGGCGATGTTGCCGCCGATGCACGAGGCTTCGGCGCTCGTCGGGTCCACGGCAAAGACGAAGCCCGCGCGCTCGGCCGCGTCGGCCACACGCTGGGTGACCACGCCGGCCTCGGTCCAGACGGTGCCGACCTCGTGCTCCAGGCCCGGCAGGCGGCGCATTTCCACCTCGGTCATGGCCTCGAGCTTTTCGGTGTTGATGACCGCGCTCCTGCTGCTCAGCGGAATGGCGCCGCCGGTGTAGCCCGTGCCGCCGCCGCGCGCGATGATGGTCAGCTCCAGCTCCGTGCAGCCCCTGACCAGGCCCGCCATCTCGGCCTCGGTGTCGGGGGTGAGCACCACGAAGGGGTATTCCACGCGCCAGTCGGTCGCGTCGGTCACGTGGCTCACGCGCGAGAGGCCGTCGAACTTGATGTTCTCCCGGGCCGTCAGGCGCCCCAGGGTTTTCCGGATCTGGCGGCGCAGCTGGGCCGCCTGCCCGAAGCTGGCGTCGAACTCGGCCACGGCGCGGCGCGCCACGACGACCAGCTCGCCCACCAGCCGGTCGCGCTCCACGTCGGCGTCGGGGGTGCGGCGCTTGTCGATTTCACCCAGGCGGTGCGCGAGGGCATCGACCAGCAGCCTGCGGCGCGCGGGGTTGTCCAGCAGGTCGTCCTGCAGATACGGGTTGCGTTGCACCACCCAGATATCGCCCAGCACCTCGTACAGCATGCGCGCCGAGCGCCCCGTGCGGCGCTCGGCGCGCAGTTGGTCGAGCAGTTCCCAGGCCGCGGCCCCGAGCAGGCGGATGACGATCTCCCGGTCGGAAAACGAGGTGTAGTTATAGGGAATTTCGCGCAGCCGCACAGGCTCGGCGGGTTGCGCCGGCAAGGCAATCGGAAGATTCATGGGGGCTACTCGGAATGGACGCCGCGCGCCGGGTCTGGGGGGTTCGGGGGCGCGATTCTATGTCAGTTGTCCCCCGCGCCGCGCGCGCCCCGCAGCGCATGCACCGGACCTTCCCCGGGCCACCAGCCCGCGCGCGAGTGCCTTTGCCGGGGCGGCGTCTGCCGGGTGTCCAGGCACGGGCCCGGGGGATTTTCATGCCGCCTGGCGCTCGGGCACGGCCGCCTGTTGCGCACGCCAGCGGGCCATCAGGCCGTCCCCGTGGGCGCGCGCCGCCTGCATGTTGCGCGCCTTCACATGGCCATAGCCGCGAATCGCTTCGGGAACGCGGGCAATCTCCACGGCCAGCGCCAGGTTGTCCGCGTTCAACCGGGCCAACAGTTCCTCGACGCAGGCGCGGTATTCCCCGATCAGCGCGCGCTCCCGGCGGCGCTCCTCGGTGTGGCCGAAAACGTCGAACGCCGTTGCGCGCAGCCCCTTGAACTTGGCGAGCAGGCCCAGGGCGCCGTGCATCCAGGGGCCGAACGGGCGTTTGACGAGTTCCCCACGCGCGTTCTTCCTGGCGATCAGCGGCGGCGCCAGATGGTGCACCACTTGGTAGTTGCCATCGAACAGGCTGGCAATCCGCTGCGCAAACGCCCGGTCGGTGTGCAGCCGGGCCACCTCGTACTCGTCCTTGTACGCCATGAGCTTGAACAGGTAGCGCGCAACGGCCTCGGCCAGCCGGGTGCCGCAGCCGAGCCGAGCCTCGACGGCCTGGACCTTTTCGACGAAGGCCCGGTACTCGGCCGCGTAGGCCGCATTCTGGTAGCCGCAGAGGAACTCCACGCGCCGGCCCAGCATCTCGGAGAGCGCGGGCTTTTTGACGATCTCGATGCGCTGCTGCGCGCTCTGCCACAGGGCCTGCACTGCGGCCAGATCGTGCGCGCAGCGGCGGCCCCACTCGAACGCGGCCTGGTTGTTCTGCACCTGCACGCCGTTGAGCTCCATGGCGCGCATCAGCGCCGCCAGCGTCAGCGGAACGCGGCCCTTTTGCCAGGCGTAGCCGAGCAGCAGCGGGTTGGTGTAGATGCTGTCGCCCAGCAGCTGCGTGGCCACCTGCTCGGCGTCGAAGCCGCCCACGCTGTCCGCGCCCGCGGCGGCGGCCAGGGCACTGCCGCAGGCGGCGGCCGGGAACTGCCAGTCGGGGTCGGCCAGAACCGCCGCCGTGGGCGTGGCGTGCGTGTTCAGCGCGACGAAGCTGCGGCCCGGCTGCAGCACGCTCAAGGTGTGCGGGTGCGCAGCGACGATGGCGTCGCAGCCGAGAACCAGGTCGGCCTTCGCGGTATCGACCTTGGTGCTGTAGATGGCGTCGGGCCGCCCGGCGATCTGTACGTGGCTCCAGGTGGCGCCGCCCTTTTGCGCCAGGCCGCCCGCGTCCTGCGTGACCACCCCCTTGCCGTCGAGGTGCGCCGCCATGCCGAGCAGCGCGCCGATGGTGATCACGCCCGTTCCGCCCACGCCGCCGACGACGATTCCCCAGACGCTTTCGACCCCGGGAAGAACGGGCTCGGGCAGCGGAGGCAGCGCCGACAGGTCGCCCCTTGCTTCCCGCCGGGGCTTCTTCAGCTGGCCGCCTTCCACCGTCACAAAGCTCGGGCAAAAGCCGTTGATGCAGGCGTAGTCCTTGTTGCAGCTGCTCTGGTTGATGCGCCGCTTGCGGCCGAATTCGGTCTCCACGGGCTCGACCGACAGGCAGTTGGACGCGACCGCGCAGTCGCCGCAGCCCTCGCACACCAGCTCGTTGATGAGCACCGTCCGCTGCGGCGTGGCCAGCGTTGCGCGCTTGCGGCGGCGGCGTTTTTCGGTGGCGCAGGTCTGGTCGTAGATGATGACGCTACAGCCCGCGATCTCGCGCAGCTGGCGCTGGATGGCGTCGAGCGCGTCGCGGTGCTGCACGCTCACGCCCTTGGCCAGCGCCGCGCCGGCGTACTTGTGCGGATCGTCGGTGACGATGACCAGCCGGACCACGCCCTCGGACTGGAGGGTGTTCATGATCTGCAGCACCGAATGGCCTTCGGGGCGCTCGCCCACCGGCTGGCCGCCGGTCATCGCCACGGCATCGTTGTAGAGCAGCTTGTAGGTGATGTTCACGCCCGCGGCAATGCTCTGGCGGATGGCCAGCAGGCCGCTGTGAAAGTAGGTGCCGTCGCCCAGGTTGGCGAAGATGTGCCGCTCGCTGCTGAAGGGCTGCTGGCCGACCCAGGTCACGCCCTCGCCGCCCATCTGCGTGAAGGTCGAGGTGTTGCGCCCCGGCATCCAGCTGGCCATGTAGTGGCAGCCGATTCCGGCCACGGCGCGCGAGCCTTCGGGAACGCGGGTGCTGGTGTTGTGCGGGCAGCCGCTGCAAAACCAGGGCATGCGCTCGCCACCGGCCTCCAGCCCGGCGAGCGCGCGCTCGCTGGCCTCGATGGTGGCCAGGCGCGCGTCCATGCGCGCGTTGGCGTCGCCGTCCACGCCGAGCTTTTTCAGGCGCCGGGCGATCGCCCGGGCGATGATCGCGGGCGTGAGGTCGGCCTTGGCGCGCAGCAGCCAGTTGCGGCTCGGGTTGGGCATGCTCCATTCGCCGCCCGTGGCGTCGCCTTCGGGCTCATCGAACTTGCCCAGCACGTTGGGGCGCACGTCGGCGCGCCAGTTGTAGAGCTCCTCCTTGAGCTGGTATTCGATGACCTGGCGCTTTTCCTCGACGACCAGGATCTCCTGCAGGCCCTGCGCAAAGGCGCGCGTGATGCTCGCTTCCAGCGGCCAGACCACGTTCACCTTGTGCACGCGGATTCCGAGCCGGCGGCAGCTTGCGTCGTCCAGGCCCAGGTCCGCCAGCGCCTGGCGCGTGTCGTTGTACGCCTTGCCGCTGGCGATGATTCCGAACCGGTCGTTCGGGCCCTCGATCACGGTGTGGTTCAAGCGGTTCGCGCGCACGTACGCCAGGGCCGCGTACCACTTGTAGTCCATGAGGCGCGCCTCCTGCTCCAGCGGCGCGTCGGGCCAGCGGATATGCAGGCCCCCCGGGGGCATCGCAAAGTCTTCGGGCAGGACGATGCGCACGCGGTCCGGGTCCACGCAGACGCTGGCCGACGACTCGACCACCTCCTGGATGGTCTTCATTCCCGACCACAGGCCCGCAAAGCGGCTCATGGCAAAAGCGTGCAAGCCCATGTCCAGAATGTCCTGCACGCTGCTCGGAAAGAACAGCGGCGTTCCGCAGGCCTTGAAGATATGGTCGCTCTGGTGCGCGGCCGTGCTGCTCTTGCTGATGTGGTCGTCGCCCGCAATCGCGACCACACCGCCGTGGCGCGCGGTTCCCGCCATGTTGGCGTGCTTGAAGACGTCGGCGCAGCGGTCCACGCCGGGGCCCTTGCCGTACCAGATGCCGAACACGCCGTCGTACTTTTTCGTCTGCGGGTACAGGTCCAGCTGCTGCGTTCCCCAGACGGCGGTGGCGCCGAGTTCCTCGTTCACGCCGGGCTGAAAGACGATGGCCTGCGCCGCCAGATGCTTTTTCGCGGCCCACAGCGCCTGGTCATACGTGCCCAGCGGGCTGCCACGGTAGCCGCTGATGAAGCCCGCGGTGTTCAAGCCCGCCAGGGTGTCACGCCGGCGCTGCAGCAGGGGCAGCCGCACCAGCGCCTGCACCCCGCTCATGAAGGCCCGGCCCGCGTCCAGGGTGTATTTGTCTTCCAGGCTCACCGATTCGATGGCCTTGCGAAGCTGTTCGGGCAACGGCGCGTTCATGGCAGTGTCTCCAATGGTTCTTCGTGGGGCCGCGCCTCGTGGGCACGGCGCTGCGGCGCAGCCCGTTTGGGGCCGCACCTGCGCGCGCCGAGTGTATGCCGCTGCCATGGAGATGACCAGATTGCGCTGCAGGCCCCGGCTGCGCAGGAACAAGCACGGGCACCGCGCCCGGTCCAAGTCAGGGCGGATGCTTGCTGTGGAACAGATCCAGCAACAGGGTTTTCATCCACTCATGGAACGCGGACGTTTCGTGGCGCTGGTGCCAGAACAGTTCGACCACGCGCGGCGGTGCCTGTAGCGGAACGGGCACCCGCAGCAGGCCGGCCGTGCGGGGTGCGTCCAGGCCCTTTGACCATGGCAGCACGGCGATCAGGTCGGATTGGCGAATGGCATCGTAGGCGGCCGCGTAGTGGTTCACGGTGACGACCAGATTGCGCTGCAGGCCCCGGCTGCGCAGGAACAGGTCGTAGCTTGGCAGGGTCTTGCCGACCAGGCTGACGTCGATGTGGCATGCGCTCAGAAACTTCTTCAGCGAAAGTTTCTTCAGCGCACCGAGCGGATGGCTGGCGCGCATCACGCAGACAAAGTCCGGCGACCACAGCGCCCGGGATTTGAGAAACGCCGGCCGCTGCACCTCGTCGGTGTACGCGCCGATCGTGAAATCCGCATGGTTGTCCGCGAGCACCCGGCCGAAATCGACCAGCGTGTTCGGGATCGCGTGCACGCGCATCGACGGCGCGCACGCGCTCAACCGGCGGGTCAGCCGCGGCACCACGATGCTGGCCACGTAGTCGGACATGGCGATGCTCACGCTGGCGCTGCTGTGCAGCGCGTCAAAGCGGCCCTCCTCCAGGGTGCCGCGGATCGTCTGCAAGGACTGCGCCAGCGGCCCCACAGGTCGATCGCGCGCCGCGTGGGCTTGACGCCCGCGCCACTGCGCACGAACAAGGGGTCGTCGTAGGTCACGCGCAAACGGCGCAGCGCGTTGCTCACGGTCGGCTGGGTGAGCGACAGCTTGCGCGCCGCGCGCGTGACGTTGCCCTCCGCCATCAGCGCCTCGAACACCTTGAGCAAATTCAGATCGGTGCTGCGATAGCTCGTCATCGCGTAGAACCATTCAAGCGATCGATATTCACCATGGTCACTATAAATTTGTTGCCATATCGCTTCGACCTTAGCATGCACGTTGAATGCCATCGGCCAACCCCCTGCGAAATTTCGGGAGACACGCATGACCGTCCTTTCGGCGCGCATTGAGCGCCTGCCGTTTTCCGGCTTTCACCGGCGCCTGCTGCTGATCGGCGGGCTGGGCTATACCTTCGACGCCATGGACGCTGCGGTCATCGCCTTTGTGCTGCCGGTGCTGCGCACGGCGTGGAACCTGGACAGCGGTCAGGTGGGCGTGCTGGCCAGCGCGAATTTCATCGGATTCTTTTTTGGCGCCCTGCTGGCGGGCTCCCTGGGCGACTTGATCGGGCGGCGCATGGTCATGATGTCGGCGCTCGCGGTGTACTGCGTGGCGTCGTTCTTCAGCGCCATGGTGAACGACTGGAACAGCTTCCTGGTCCTGCGCGTGCTCGCCGGCCTGGGCACCGGCGCCGAGAGCGTCATCATTGCGCCCTACCTGTCGGAGTTCGTCGCACGCCGCTACCGCGGCCGCTTTACCGGCGCGCTCGCCGGGTTCTTCTCGTTCGGCTTCGTCGCGGCCGCGCTGCTCGGCTACCTGATCGTTCCGGCGTCGGAGGACGGCTGGCGCATCGTCATCCTCATCACCGCCGCGCCGGTGCTCATGCTGCTGTGGTGGCGCCGCGTGCTGCCCGAATCGCCGCGCTGGCTCGAAAGCCAGGGGCGCAACGCCGAGGCCGACGCGATCGTCGCCGCCATGGAGCACGCCATCGTGCGTGGCGGCCAACCGCTGCCCGCCCTGGACCCGCACGACGTGGCCGCCGCGCCGCCAAGCAGGGAGCGCGGCGGCCTGTTGAAGAACTACGCGACCCTGCTGTCGCGCAGGCTCCTTCCCACCACCAGCATGACGTGGCTGATGTGGCTTTCGATCACCTTCAGCTACTACACGTTCTTTACCTGGATTCCCAGCCTGCTGGTGCAAAACGGCATGACCATGACCAAGAGCTTCGGTTATTCGCTGGTGATGTATCTGGCCCAGGTTCCGGGCTACTTTTCCGCCGCCTGGCTGAACGACCGGATCGGCCGCCAGGCGACCATCGTCAGCTACATGCTCATGGGCATGCTGGCCGCGCTGGGCATGGCGTTCGCCCGGGGCGACGCGCAGATCATGGCGGCAGGCGTGCTGCTGTCGTTCTTCCTGAACGGCACCTACGCGGGGGTCTACGCGTACACGCCGGAAGTGTTCCCCACGCAGGTGCGGGCAACCGGCGCCGGTCTGGCGTCGGCCATCGGGCGCATCGGCGCCATCACGGCGCCGATTCTGGTGGGCTATGTCTATCCGAAGCTGGGTTTCGCGGGGGTCTTCGGCACCACGACCGCTGCGTTGCTCATGGGCTCGGCCGCGGTGTGGATCATGGGCGTGCCAACGCGGGGGCGCTCCCTGGAAGACATCGCGACAGAAAAAATTTCCTGAGGAGCACCCGATGGCAGACCCCGAGAACCCCATGCTCCGGCAGTTGGCCGACGTGGCCCGCGCGCACGACGACGCATGCCAGCCGCGCGCGAGCTTTGAGGCCATCGACCGGGCGGCGGCGGCGCTCATCGGTCACCGGCTGTTCACGATCCTGGTCCACCACCGCGCGGAGCAGGCATCGCAGCGGATCTACAGCAACATGCCCGAGGCCTACCCGGTCAAAGGCCGCAAGCCGATCACCGACACGCCGTGGATGCGCCGCGTCATGGTCCAGGGCCTGCCCTATATCGGCCGCAATGCCGACGACATCCGCGAGGTGTTCTTCGACCACGCGCTGATCCTGTCGCTGGGCTGCCAGAGCGTGCTGAACATGCCGCTGCGCTGGCAAGGCCAGACGCTCGGCACACTGAATCTGCTGCACCAGCAAGACTGGTACGCACCGCACCACGTCGAAATGGCCAGCGTGCTCGCGCAGCTGGCCATCGTGGCCATTTTGGCAAACCCGCTCTGACGACCGACTTTTCTCTGCCCGAGGACCTTCCCATGACCACCACCGTGCTGTTCAAGAACGCCCAACTGCTCGACCCCCTGCTGGGCGAACTGCAGGAGGGCCGCGACATTCTGGTCGAGAACGGGGTATTCAAAGAGGTTTCGGAGCGCCCGATCCGCACGCATGCGGCGCAGCGCACCATCGACGTCAAGGGCAGGACCGTGATGCCCGGCATGATCGACCTGCACGCGCACGTGGTCGCGGTCGAGCTTGATCTGGCGCGCCAGATGTCCCTGCCGAATGTGCTGGTCACGCTGCGCAGCGTGCCGATTCTGCGCAGCATGCTGCGCCGCGGCTTTACCACCGTGCGCGACGCCGGCGGCGCGGGTTTCGCGCACCGGCAGGCGGTGCAATCGGGCCTGGCGCAGGGCCCGCGGTTGTTCGTGAGCGGCCGCGCGCTGAGCCAGACCGGCGGGCATGGCGACATGCGCGCGCGCACCGATTACCTTGGCGACCCGCATTGCTCCTGTTGTGTGCGCGTCGGCGCGCTGGCGCGCGTCGCCGACGGCGTGGACGCGGTGCGCAAGGCCACCCGGCAAGAGCTGCAGATGGGCGCGGACCAGATCAAGATCATGGCCTCCGGCGGCGTGGCGTCACCGACCGACCCGGTGGGCGCGCTGGGCTACTGCGAGGACGAAATCCGCGCCGTCGTGGACGAGGCCCGGGCGCGCGGTACCTACGTGCTGGCGCACGCCTACACCGCCTGCGCGATCGCCCGCGCCGTGCGCTGCGGCGTGCGCAGCATCGAGCACGGGAATCTGGTCGATGCCCCGACCGCGGCGCTGATGGCGCAGGCCGGCGCCTACGCGGTGCCCACTCTGGTGACCTACGACGCGCTCGCGACCGAGGGTGCGCGCTACGGTCTGCCCAAGGAGAGCGTGGCCAAGGTGGCCGAGGTGCGCGAGGCGGGCCTGCGCTCGCTGGAAATCTTCAAGCAGGCCGGCGTGAAAATGGGCTTCGGCTCCGATTTGCTCGGCGACTCCCAGCGGCTGCAAAGCGACGAGCTGCGCCTGCGTGCGCAGGTACTGTCCGCCGCAGAGGCCATCGCCAGCGCCACCGTGGTCGGCGCCGAAGTCCTGGGAATGGAAGGACGCCTGGGCCGCATCGCCGAAGGGGCGCTGGCCGACCTGCTCGTGGTCGATGGCAATCCGCTCAAGGACATCCAGTGCCTGCTCGGGCAGGGCGAGCGCATCCCTCTGGTCATGAAGGAGGGCGTGATCGAGTTCGACGCGTTGTGAGCGCGGGTCGCGTTCGAGGTCGTGTGATGATATTTTCGGGGCAGGACACCAGCTGCCATGCACACACCCCATTTCCACCCCGACGATGCAGCCGACACCGCCATGCGCGTGTTCTGGCAAAAGGGCTACGCCGCCACCTCCATCCAGGATCTGGTGGACGCCACCGGCCTGTCGCGCAGCAGCCTCTACAACACGTTTGAAAGCAAATACGGCCTGTTTCAACATGCCCTGCGGCGCTACCGCGGCCAGACCCTGCGCAACGCCGTGCTATTGGCCGAGGACGGCAGCGCGCAGGCGCGCGTGCGGGTTCTGCTGCAAGGCATCGCCGAAGAGGAACTGCGCGATGGCAACACCTGTGGCTGCCTGGTCGCGAACACCGCGCTCGAAATGGGCGGCCGCGACCCCACCGTCACCACGATGCTCGGAGAACACTTCGCCACGCTGGAAACGGCCCTGACCGCCCTGATGCAGCGCGGTCAGCAGCGCGGCGAGATCGCCCGGGAAAAATCCCCGGTTGCGCTCGCACGTTTCCTTGTCGCCACGATCCAGGGCCTGCGCGTCATGGGTCGCGGCCACGTCGATGCCGATCGAGCCGCGCGTCTGGATGACATCATCGACACCGCTGTCAATGCGCTGTGAGGCGTTGGCGGCGCGTGGACCGCCGCATTGCGGTGTTCAGGCTGTGTAGCGCAAGCGCCGTACCACCGCCTCGTCAACCTCTACCCCCAGACCCGGACCATTCAGAGGACTTGTGAAACCGTCAATCTGCCGGACCGGTTCGGCGACAAGCTCCTGCTGCACGGCTACCGGGAAGGGCTTGAGTTCGAGCAGCCGAGCGTTTGCCGATGCCAGTGAGAGATGCAAGCTGGCCGCTGTGGTGATCGCCGTGCTCCAGGCGTGTGCATTCACCGTCAGCCCCGCCGCACCGACGCGCCGATCGATCTCCCGAAAGCCCGTAATACCCTCGGCGCGCGCCGGATCCACGCCGACCACGTCCACGGTGGAACTATCGATCAGCCGCTGATACCCACCCCTTTCAAGGTCT
>NZ_AFAL01000402.1 GCF_000193225.1 Verminephrobacter aporrectodeae subsp. tuberculatae At4
CAAACACCATGCGCTCCAGGTGGTGCGTGGTCTGGGTGACGCTGGGCGCGTGCGCGCCGGGGCGGGGTATTGCAGTCATCCGATTCAACTGCGCCGCGCGCAGTTCCGGGCGCTGTACCGCCCGGCTCCGGGACTCAGGACCCGGGCTTGAGCCAGTTCTTCAGGGCGCTGCGAAAGACCAGATCAAAGCGTCCGTAGTTGTCCCGCCCCGTCGTGCGCGCACCCCAGCGCAGGCAACGGGAGTTTCCGCCAGACAACTGCCCCACCAGATAGCGCGTGCTGCCGATCGAATAAAACAGCCCCGAACCGCTGCTGCCCTGCTCGGTGATGCCCTGTTTCCAACGGACTTCGTAGGAGTTGCTGCTCTGCTCGGTGCTGATGGGGCAATACAGGTTGTCGTCGAGGAAACTGCAATCGCTGAATTGGGTGATCGATCCGGTGCTGATCTTTTGCATATCACCCCGGGCGTGATGGATTCCGGCGACGTCCGCGTTCTTGCTCATTGCGCCAAAGTACGAGCCCGCGTAGACGCTGCCCTGCGGAGCCGAGGCATTCAGGCGCATGAAGGCGGTATCCGTCAGGATATTGCTGTGCAGCAGCGTTGCGCCGCCCGTGACGTGCTGCGTGTCCGCGTTCGGTTCCTTGCTGTCGCAGGCCGTGGAGCGATAGAACCAGTCGGTGGTCAGCGTGGATGCCACCGTCTGCGTGGGAATGCAGTGGTCGGCGCTCAGGAAATAGGGGGTGCGGCTCGACCGGATGTCGTTCAGCAAGGTGCCCGTGCACAGATAACTGCTTCCTCCGTCCTTCACGAAGGTCATGCGCGCCACGGCACGGCTCTCGCTGCTGTACTGGGTGTTGCACGACACATCGACGTTGCAGCGGTCCGCATCCCCCAGATCCTTGGCAATAGGCGTTGCGTCGGCCTTGGCGGGCGAAACGAAGAAATGCGAGAGCGTGGGAACGGCGACGTCCAACTCTGCCAGATTCGCCTTCGCAGGCAGTTCCAGTTCCAGCGTGGTTTCGGCGCCGCCAAAGTCGGGTGCCCAATAGGTGCGCGCGGCGTCGCTGGTATCGCCGGCGTCCAGGTTGCGCTGCACCGTGCGCAGCACCTCGGCGCCCGAGACCTGAACCACCTCGGTGCCGGCTTGCGCATAGAAGCGCAGCGTGGTGTTTGCCGGCAGACTGCGTACCAGCAGCCCCGGGCGCACGCCCCATGCGTCCTCCGAGGTAAAGCTGATGGCCGCGCGCTGCATGCCGCCCGGGGCAGGTTGCCAGCGCAGTTGCGCGTGTGTGCTCTGCGCGGTGGCCGTTGCCGCGACGCTGCGCGCAACGCCGATC
Source organism: Verminephrobacter aporrectodeae subsp. tuberculatae At4 (assembly GCF_000193225.1). Lineage (GTDB taxonomy): Bacteria > Pseudomonadota > Gammaproteobacteria > Burkholderiales > Burkholderiaceae_C > Acidovorax > Acidovorax aporrectodeae. The sequence goes on from NZ_AFAL01000402.1 coordinate 1,339, forward strand.
TGCCGGGGGATTCCTGGTTCGGGCGCCGCTTGCATCTTCTTTTTCAGGTTCGGCTCCTCAGTGAGCGGACCGAGCCGCACGGCCGTTGCCAGCACGGGCTGGCTGCTGCGCGGGAGCGCTGTTTCGACCTGCGATTTGGCCATGCTCCTGCGCGGCCCCGAGTCGAGGGGTTCGATGCGGTCGCCGGCTACCTGGGCGGGAGCCGGGGCCGGGGAGGGGGCCTGCGCCGAGGCGGAGTTATCGTCGCCGCCCTCACCACCGCAGGCCGTTAACGCCAGCATGGCGCACAGGCCGACGCTCTTGATTGGAAAGCGAAACATGAAGGCCATCCTTTCTTGTAGTGACTGCGCGTTCTCGCGCACGACGAATTTGCGGGCGCAGCCCCGCGTTGTTGTTTTGAAGATGAATATCCCCAATGACACCACAAGTCAGCGCGCGGTGTGGTCAGGATTTGTGCAACAGCAACCCAAGCAAACTCTGGCGCGCCAGCAATTGACGAGTGACACAGTTGCTGGCACAAATGTATCACTTCTGATTGTGTGCAAGCTTTTGCAAGAGGGCCGGCGCACGGCACGCTATTTGGCGTGATCCTGCGGCTGCGTGTCCAACGGGTCGGGGCAGGCTGCCGGCTTTCAGTGGTTGTGCCGCGGTGGCGATGCGGCGGCCACGCCCCGATACTTCAGCGCGGGCTCCATGCAGGCACCATCGGCCAACTGGCCAACGGTCGCGCGATAGAGCTCCTGCCAGGGGGTCTGGCTTGGCGGGGGCGGCGGCGGCGGGCCGGCTTGCTTGCGCAGCGCGATTTCTGCCTCGGGAACCAGCATGTCGCAGCGGCCGCGCTGCGTGTCGATGCGCACCCTGTCTCCGGTCCGCAACCAAGCCAGTCCACCGCCCGCAGCGGCCTCCGGCGAGGCGTTGAGAATCGACGGGCTGTCCGAGGTGCCGGATTGGCGGCCGTCGCCCAGCGTCGGGAGCGTGGCGATGCCGCGCTGGATCAGGGCCTGCGGCGGCTGCATGTTCACGACTTCGGCGGACCCGGGAAAGCCCAGGGGGCCGGCGCCGCGCATGACGAGGATGCAGTGTTCGTCGATCTCCAGCGCGGGGTCGTCGATGCGCGCGTGGTAGTCGTCCGGCCCGTCGAAGACGACGGCGCGGCATTCGAAAATCCCCTCCTGGCCCGGCTGGCTCAGGTAGCGCGCCCTGAATTCGTCCGAGATGACGCTGGTCTTCATGATCGCAAAGTCGAACAGATTTCCGCTCAGGACCAGAAAGCCCGCCCGGTCCATCAGCGGCGTTTCGTAGGCGGCGATCACGTCGCGGTTGTTGCTGCTGCGGCCTGCGACGTTGTGCGCCAGGGACTGTCCCGTGACGCTTGCGCAAGCGCCGTCGATGCGGCCGGCGCGCAGCAGTTCGCTGAGTACGGCCGGCACGCCGCCGGCGCGATGAAAGCTCTCGCCCAGGTACTTGCCCGCAGGCTGCATGTTGACCAGCAGCGGGATGTCGAAGGCCTGCCGCCAGTCCTGCGCGCCCAGTTCGAAGCCCGCGTGGCGCGCCATGGCGTGCAGGTGGGGCTGCGCGTTGGACGATCCGCCGAGCGCGGACACGGCGGCGATCGCGTTCAGAAAAGATTGCCGGCTCAGGATCTTCGACGGGCGCAGGTCCTCTAAGGCCATCTCGACGATGCGCCGTCCGGTGGCGTAGGCCATCTGCCCGCGCTCCCGGTACGGTGCCGGTATCGCGGCGCAGCCCGGCAGCGAAAGTCCGAGCACTTCGGCGAGCGCGTTCATCGTCGACGCCGTTCCCATCGTGTTGCAATGGCCGGCCGAGGGCGCCGACGCGGCTGCGGCTTCCAGGAATTGCTCTGCGTCGATCTCGCCCGCCGCGAGCTTGCGGCGGCTGCGCCAGATCACCGTCCCGGAGCCCACGCGCTCGCCATGCATCCAGCCGTCGAGCATCGGTCCGCCGGACAGTACGATGGCCGGCAGGTCAACGGTGCACGCGGCCATGACGGCGGCCGGCGTGGTCTTGTCGCAGCCCGTGGTGAGTACGACGGCGTCGATGGGGTAGCCGTGCAGGATTTCGACCAGCCCCAGGTACGCCAGGTTGCGGTCCAGCGCGGCCGTGGGCCGCCGGCAGTTCTCGAAGATCGGATGCATGGGGAATTCCAGCGCAATGCCCCCCGCGTCCCGAATCCCGTCCCGGACGCGCTGCGCGAGTTCGACGTGGATGCGGTTGCACGGTGCGAGGTCGCTGCCGCTCTGGGCAATGCCGACGATAGGGCGGCCCGAGCGCAGTTCCGCCGGCGTCAGCCCGTAGTTCATGAAGCGCTCCAGATAGACCGCCGTCATGTCGATGCGCTCGGCGTTGGCGAACCAGTCGGCTGAGCGCAGCGGTTTCGTGGGGCGTTTTTCAGACGGCATCGGCGTGGGACTCCATGGGGGCAGCGGCTGGAATGCGGGGTGGCTGCTAGTGTCCTGCCCTGCGAATAGCGGCACATGAAACTGCGCCTTTCACGCCATGGCGGCGTTGCAAATCCTCGCGATACCTACGGGTATCGCTGCGGTTTGCGCCTTGCCATGACGCGAAATGCATCAGTTTCATTTTGTGCCGCTATTCGCAGGGCAGAACACTAGGCGCTGGCAGAACGGGTTCTCACCGCCACCCCGCGTCGACAAAGTAGTTCTGCGCCGTGCACATGCGTGCGTCGTCCGAAGCGAGGAACAGCACCATGGCCGCCACGTGCTCGGGGTCGATGCGTTCCTTCAGGCATTGGCGCTCGAGCATGCGCGCCTCCTCGTCGGGGTTGTGCCACAGGCGCGTCTGCCGCGGTGTGCGCACGCCGCCCGGGACGACGCAGTTCACGCGGATGTTGTAGCCGCCCAGGTCGCGCGCGAGCCCGCGGGTCATGCCTTCGATTCCGGCCTTCGCGGTCTCGTACAACACCAGTTCGGGCAGCGCCAGGTGCCAGGAGATGGAGCCCAGATTCACGATCGCGCCGCCGCCGGCGGACTGCATCGCCGGCAGGACCGCCTGGCTGCTGAACAGCAGGTGGCGCAGGTTCACGGCCATGCGCTGGTCCCAGTACGCGGGCGTGATGTCCTCGATCCGGTGCCGGTCGTCGTTGGCCGCGTTGTTCACCAGCACGTCCATTCCACCGGCCTGCGCCGCGATGTCCCGGATTCCCGTGGACAGCGCGTCGAGATTGCTCAGGTCGCAGTGCTGGAAATGCGCGCTCAGGTTCGCGGCGCCAAGCTGCTCGAGCAGCGCGCGCGACGCGTCTTCGGCGATGTCGATGAACCAGACGCGCGCCTGCTGGCGCGCGAAGGCCTCGACCATGGCGGCGCCGATTCCGCTGCCACCGCCGGTGATCAGAACGCGTTTGCCGGCCAGGCTGGGGTAGATGGCGGAGCGCATGTGCGGGTCCATCACGCAAGCAGGCCGCGGCCAGCGAGGTTGCGCATCAGCGCGGCGACGCCGAACGACCACGGCGGCGCCTGTTCGCAGTGCACGACGCGGTTCTCGAGCCGGCCCAGCCGCGGGCTGGCGATGCGCACGATGTCGCCGATCTGGTGCGTAAAGCCCTTGCCGGGTTCGCCCCGGTCCTTCACCGGGGCGAACATGGTCCCCAGAAAGAGCGCAAAACCGTCCGGGTAGCGGTGGTTCTTGCCGATGGTCTGCTCGACCAGCTCCTGCGGGTCGCGGCTGATCTGGCGCATCGAGCTCTCGCCGTCGAGCGTGAATCCGTCGGCGCCGAGCAGGTCCAGGCGCACGGTGCACTGGCGCACGTCGTCGAGCGTGAAGCCTGCGTCGAAGAGGCGGATGAAGGGGCCGACGGCGCAGGAGGCGTTGTTGTCCTTGGCCTTGCCGAGCAGCAGGGCGCTGCGGCCTTCGATGTCGCGCAGGTTCACGTCGTTGCCCAGCGTCGCGCCCCGGATCCGGCCCTGGCTGTCGCATACCAGAACGACCTCGGGTTCGGGGTTGTTCCAGCCCGAGTCCGATCGGATGCCGACGTCCGCCCCGGCGCCCACGGCAGACAGCACGGGCGCCTTGGTGAAGATTTCGGCGTCCGGTCCGATCGCGACTTCCAGGTACTGCGACCACAGGCCGTCGGCCTGCAAGGCTGTCCTGAGCTGCTGCGCCTGTGCGGAGCCCGGTTTCACGCTGCGCAGGTCGCCCCCGATCCGCTCGGACAGCGCCCTGCGGATGGCATCCGCGCGCTGGGCGTCGCCGCCGGCGCGCTCTTCGATCACGCGCTCCAGCGCGGACACGGCGAAGGTCACGCCGCTGGCCTTGATGCATTGCAGGTCCAGCGGCGCGAGCACGCTGGTGCGCGGGTGCGCAGCGATTTCCCCGATGCCGCCCATGCGCTGGCCGCAGGGAACGCTGCCGGGATCGAGCGCTTCCAGCAGTTGCGAGACGGTCGCCGCCGCTGCGCTCAGGTCCTGCACCTCGCCCTGGTGCAGGAGCACGGGCGTCGGGCCGGCGCCAAAGTCCATGCGCCCGACGAGGAGCGCGTCGGCTGCGTCGTCGGGCAGGCATTGCTGCCAGGGGTGCATGCGCGGCGCCGGCGCGGCGCCGCTGTGTGTGTCTGTGCTCATGGGTGGACTATTTGATGGGTTGCACCTGGCTGCGACTCTCCATGCGCCAAGTGCGGCCGAGTATGCGCGATTCGCCCACCGCTTCCACCTGTGTCTGCAACCGAATGTCGGCGCTGGACGCGCCGATGGCAATGTCGAACAGGCCCGGCTCGACGATGCGCTGGCCGGCCATGCCGGTGAAGCCAAGCATGTCCACCGGCAGGTGAAAGCGCACGCGCGCGCGCTGTCCCGGGTCGAGCTGCACGCGCCGGAACGCCTTGAGCTCGCGCACCGGACGCACCACGCTGGCCTGGCAGTCGCGCACGTAGAGCTGCGCAACCTCGACGCCCGGGCGGCTGCCGGTGTTGGCGATCTCGAAGCTGATCTCGAACTCGCCGTCCTCGGTCGGCGCCTTGGGCGCGCCGACCTGCAGGCTCCGATAGTCGAAGCGCGTGTAGCTCAGGCCGTGCCCGAACGGGTAGCGGCTGCCGAAATGCAGGGCGATCGGCGTGCCGCCGCTCTTGAGCTTGTGGTTGTAGTAGCAGGGCATCGCGCCGACGTTGATCGGCGTGGACAGCGTCATCCTTCCCGAGGGTTCGACCTGGCCCGCGAGGACTTCGGCCAATGCAATGCCGCCCTCCTGGCCGCCGGCAAAAGCCATGACGAACGCGGCCAGCCGGTCCTCCAGGCCGCCCAGGTTGTACGGGCGCCCGCCAGACAGCACGGCGATGGTCGGCGTGCCGGTGGCGACGATGGCCTCGAGGAGCTGCTGCTGCACCCCGGGCAGGCTCAGGCTGTCGGTGTCCGAGCCCTCGCCGACCGTTCCCCTTTGGAACAGGCCGGCCAGGTCTCCGACGCAGACGATGGCCAGGTCGGCGGTGCGCGCGGCCTGCGCGGCGGCCGGGATGCGGTCGGTGCGTAGCGACACCGGCGAAGCCTGGCGGGGCGCGTTCGCGTCATCGCGCAGGTCCCCGGGGAATACCGGTGAGCCCGCGCGGCGGTGCTCCAGAATCCAGCAGCCCTGCTCGTGGTGCAACTGCCCGGCAGCGAAGACCCGCGCAATCCCCTGCAGCGGGGTGACGATGTGGCCCGTGTCCAGCGCTTCGTCGGGGTCGATGAAATGGGCGTGGTAGCTGTAGCCACTGAGCTGGCCCATCGGGTCGTCCGCCGTCGGGCCAATGACCGCGATGCGCCGCGCGACGCTCGGGTCCAGGGGCAGGATGCCGCTGCGGTTTTCCAGCACCACGATCGACTGGCGCGCGGCCTCGCGCGCGGCGGCCACGCTCGCCGGGCTGCGCAGCAGCGGCGGCTCGGCGGGGTCTTCGAAGGAGCGCTCGAAGAGTCCGAGGCGGAATTTCTCCTTCAGCACGCGCGCGACGATCTCGTCGATCCGCGCGGGCGTGATCGCCCCGCGATCGAGCGCAAGGCGCAGATTCCGGGCGCAGTCGTCCGCCGGCAATTCCACGTCGAGACCGGCGTTGAAGGACAGCGCCGCGGCGTCCGCCGCGTCCGCCGCGACACGGTGGTGCTGGTACAGCAGGCTCACCCCGCTGTAGTCGGCGACCACCAGTCCGTCGAAACCCCAGCGCGTGCGCAGCACGTCGGTCAGGAGCTGCCTGGACGCGTGGCAGGGCTCGCCGTCGATGTCGTGGTAGGCCGGCATCACCGAGCCCGCGTTCGCCTGCTTGACGGCCATCTCGAACGGCAGCAGGAAGACGTCGCTCAGCTCGCGCCATCCCACGTGCACCGGGGCGTGGTTGCGCGCCCCTTCGCTGAACGAGTGGCCGACGAAGTGCTTCAGGGTCGCGAGCAGGTCGCGCCGGGGGCCTTGCAGCCCGCGCACGTAGCGCGTCGCGAGCACGCCGACCAGGTACGGGTCTTCGCCGAAGGTCTCCTCCGTGCGGCCCCAGCGCACGTCGCGCGACACGTCGAGCACCGGCGCCAGTCCCTGGTGGCAGCCCAGTTGCTGGCTCTCGTGGCGAATCTGCTGCGCGACGGATTCGACGAGCTCCGGGTTCCAACTCGCGCTGAGCGCGAGCGCGGAAGGAAACGCCGTGGCGTCACGGGTCATGAGGCCGACGAGGCATTCCTCGTGCGCCAGCGCCGGAATGCCCAGGCGCGTCTCGTTGCGCAGAAAGCGCTGCAGCCGGTTCAGGGCGCGCAGGCCGCTGCCCGCTTCCACGCTGTGCGTGCCGAGCGGCCGCGTGATCTGCCCCACGCCGTGGGCCAGCCGGTGCTCGAAGGACTGCTGCCCGGTGCCCTCGATGAACAGCGTTCCCGGGCGCACGCGGTGCTTCCCGTCTTCGGAGAGGATCAGCCAGAAGGCGTGCAACTGCGCGATCTTCTCGTCCAGACTCATGCGCGCGAGCAGGTCGTGCACCCGGGCGTCCAGGGGCTGCGCGGGGTCCTTGTAGAGGGGGGCGGAAACGGGTGTCGGTGTCGTGTCGTTCATGGTGGATGGATGAAGGGAGGGCGGTACGGGGCGGGAGAGGTCACCGGGTCAGGCAGGTTGCGGCGCAGCGGCGGCGTGCTTGCGCACCAGCCCTTCGAGCGGCGCGTTCACGAGGCAGCGCTGCCGGGCAAAGGACGAGAGGACCCGGTCGATGTCGTTTTCCTTCAGCTGCTGAAACAGCTTTGCGTAGCTTCGCTGCAGCAGCGCACCGGCAAGGAAGCACAGCGCGGATTGGCTGAAACAGGCTTTGGCGTAGCGGCGGTCGATGCTCGCGTCGCCGATGACCTCGCAGACCTGCCCGGCGAGCCTGTCCACCGCCTCCTTGACCAGCGTCGGCGGCATCCATTGCATCCAGTCGTCGGTTCCCAGGGCCAGCTTTTTGCGGATGAAATGCCCGACGCGCTGCAGGTACTCCGACGCCGGGTCCAGCGTCACCAAGCCCATCACGCCGACGTCCTTGTAGGTCCAGGTCGTCCAGTGCGCGCCGTGGCGCTCGAACAGGCCCAGCTGATCGTCCATTGCGCGCAGCCGGTCCGGCACCTCGTTGGCCGGTCCGTTGTAGACCGAGCCGAACTCGCCGACCCACAGCGGAACCTGGTGCCGTGCGCTGAACCGGCTGCCCTCGTGCTCCAGGAAGCCCCGCTCCTGCCGCGCCAGGTCCCAGTGTTCGGGGCCGGCGGTCCTGGGCCCTGGCAGATCGATGACGCCCGGGTAGCGGCCAGGCCCGAACCCGGCTGCGGTGTAGTTGTGGCTGCTGTAGACCAGGTTGTCGGCGAACGGCGCGTCCAGGCCGGCGAACTGCTGCGCATAGCGATCGCCTTCGAGGAAGATGATGTGCCGCGGATCGATTTTGCGGATCGCGTCCACGGTGCGCCGGTACACGGCGTTGATCAGCGGCCACCCGGGCTGGTAGTTGTCGTAGACGTTCCAGGGCAGGTCGCCCCGTTGGTTGCCCACGCAGGGCTCGTTGATCAGGTTGTAGCCGGCGACCACGGCCCGGTCCTGGTAGCGCCGGGCGATTTCGCACCAGAGCGCGACGAAGCGATCCTGGTAGTGCGCGTCGTGCCAGAACAGGCTGATGCGGGACGCGTTGTCGCAATGCCAATGGACGTTTTGCCAGCCTTGGACCGCGTGCAGGTCCAAGATGGCGTACAGGCCGTGCTGCGCGCACCAGTCGAGCACGCGATCGAGGCGCGCAAACCCGGCCTCCTTGTAGACGCAGGGAGCGCTGTCGTCCTCGAAGTGGCGGTAGTTCAGCGGCAGCCGGACGACCGTCGCGCCGAGGCTGCGCAGGTACGCGATATCGCTCTCGTTGAAGAAATGCGCGAGCAGGCGCTCGAAGAAAAACTCCGCCCGCGACGCGCCCAGCACCTGGGCCATCTCGTGGCGCAGCGTGTGTTCTGCGCCCGAATGGCCGGTGATGAAGTCCTCCATGTTCATCCAGCCGCCGGCGCAGCTGCCGCGCAGGCGCAGCGCGCAGCCGCGCGAATCGACGATGTTCTGGCCCTCGGTGTGCAGGAAATCCATGGCGCTCTTTTGGGTTGCTCGGGGTGGCTTGCTTCTGCAAGCGTCGGCGCAGTGAGTGTTGCCGATATTTGAACGGTATCGATAACGTTCAAATATCTGTATGGTGCTTACCCTAGTCCGTCTGCAAAGGCCTGACCCTCTGCGCTTGCGGCGACCGTCCAGGATTTCCATAAAGAGTATTGCCAGTTACAGGGGGTTTACACCTATTGGGCGAATGGCCATTGTCCATAACGATAAAACATCTTGCAAAACCAACGACACGCCGCAGCCCATGAACCTCGCACAACGCTTCGTCGCAGCCACCGCATTCGGGCTTGCTGCGACGGTCCTCGCCCAAGGACCCCAGGTCATTGCCGAGTGGGACATTCAGACCCAGCCTGGAGGAGCCCGGCTCATACAGGACGCGCAGGCGCGCTTCGAGAGGGCGCACCCCGGCTTCAAGGTGCAGCGCACGCAGATTCCGAACGACGCCTACAAGACCAAGCTGAAGATCGCCATGGGGGCGAACGAGCCGCCCTGCGTGTTCACGAACTGGGGCGGCGGGGTGCTGCGCGAGTACGTCCGGGCCGGCCAGGTCGTCGACCTGAGCCCTTACCTGGCGCAGGACCCGGCGTTCCGGGACCGCTTCCTGCCCAGCGCCTTCGCTGCCACGACCACGCAGGGCAAGGTCTACGGCCTGCCGGGGGAGAACACCACGGCGGCCGTGATTTACTACAACACCGAGATCTTCGCCCGGTTCGGACTCACGCCGCCCAAGACCTGGTCGGAACTGATGAAGCTCGTCGAGGCGCTCAGGGCCCGGGACGTCGCCCCGTTTGCGCTCGCCAACAAGGCCAAGTGGCCCGGCTCCATGTACTACATGTACCTCGTGGACCGCGTCGGCGGGCCGGAGCCGTTTCGCAAGGCCCTGGCGCGCGCGCCGGGTGGCAGCTTTGCCGACCCGGCGTTCGTCGAGGCCGGAAAATACCTGCAGGAACTGGTCAGGGCCGGCGCCTTTGCGCAGGGCTTCAACGGCCTGGACTACGACGTGGGCGCGTCGCGCAGGCTGCTGTACTCGGGAAAGGCCGCGATGGAGCTGATGGGCAGTTGGGAGTCGTCGAACATGAAGAACGAAAACCCCGGGTTTGCGAAGAAGATGGACTTCTTCCCGTTCCCCGGCTTGGCCCGTGGCAAGGGGCAGGCGGGCAACGTCGTCGGCTCCGTGGGGCAAAACTTCTACAGCGTATCCACCGCCTGCAAGACGCCCGACGCGGCGTACAAGCTGATCACGACGATGTTCGACGACGAATCGGTGCAGGCGCGCCTGCAAGACAAGCGCCTGGTTCCGCTCAAGGAACTTGCCGTCACCGACGCCGCGATGCAGCGGATGATGAAACTGGTGGCCGACGCGCCGAACGTGCAGCTGTGGTACGACCAGGAACTGCCGCCGCAGCTGGCGGAACTGCACAAGGACACGGTGCAGGCCCTGTTCGGGCTGTCGATCACGCCCGAAGAAGCGGCGCAGAAGATGGAAGCGCTGGCAGCGCAAATCCTGAAATAGGCCATGCGCACCCAGGCCGTCGCTGCGCAGGGCCGGCCGCAGCGCCATGCACCGAAGTGGCTGGCGCCGGCCCTGTTTCTTGCGCCTGCGATCGCGCTTCTGACGGCCTTTCTGATCTACCCGCTGCTCGAGAGCCTGCACCTGTCGCTGCTCGAATGGAACGGACTGGGCAAGGGCCGCATTTACGTCGGTCTCGACAACTGGTCCGCGCTGCTGCGCGACGGGCAGTTCCGGCACGCGCTGGGCAATAACCTGCTGCTCGCACTGATGTCGGTGCTGGTCCAACTGCCCATCGCGCTGGCGCTGGCGCTGCTGCTCGACAAGGCGGGCCGCGGCTCGCGCACGCTGAAAATCCTGTACTTTCTCCCGCTGCTGTTCTCGAGCGTCGCGCTGGGCGTGGTCTTCAAGAACATCTTCGACCCGCACTTCGGGCCGGTGAACACCGCGCTGAACGCGGTCGGCGCCACGGCGCTCGCGCAGGACTGGCTCGGTGACCGCCGTTTCGCGCTCGTCGCCGTCACGCTCGTCGTCTGCTGGCAGAACATTCCCTTCTACATGATCCTGCTGCTCGCCGGACTGGCCTCGTTTCCGTCCGAACTGCGCGAGGCCGCGACCCTGGACGGCGCGAGCGAAGCGACCATCTTCTGGAAGATCAAGCTGCCGCACCTGCGGGGCACGCTGCGCACCGCGGCCATGCTCGCGGTGATCGGCTCGCTGCGCTACTTCGACCTGATCTACGTCATGACCGGAGGCGGCCCCGAGGGGGCTTCCGAGCTCATGGCGACCTATATGTACCGCACGGTGTTCTCCTCGTTCCAACTGGGCTACGGCAGCACCGTGGCGCTGGCGATGTTCCTCGTCGTGACCCTGATCGCCGCAGCGGGAATGCGCTTGACGAAGCGGTTCGAGACGCAGGTGTAGGGGCCATGCACACCCCCAAAATCCTGACCCGGGGAGTCCTCTGGACGCTTGCGCTCGGCTGGCTCGCCGTGACGCTGCTGCCGCTGGCCTTCGTCGTCTTCACGAGCCTGAAGTCGCAGCAGGACACGTTCGACAGGCCGGTGTGGGCCTTGCCGAGCCGCTGGGACTGGAGCCATTACGCGACGGTGCTGCACAGCGGGTTCTTCACCTACCTGCGCAACAGCGTGTTCGTCGTCGGCGTCTCGGTGGTGCTCATCGTGCTCGTCTCCGCGATGGCCGCGTACGCGCTGTCCCGGCTGAAATTCCGCTTCAACCGGGCGCTGTTCGGGCTGATCGTCGCGGCCATGATCGTCCCGCTGCACATCACCCTGGTGCCGATCTATCTGATGACGCGCGACCTGGGCCTGTACGACACGCCGTTTGCGCTCATCGGCCCCTACGTGGCGACGAGCCTGCCGGTATCGATCTTCATCCTGACCGAATTCATGCGCCAGATCCCGCGCGAACTGGAAGAGGCCGCGCAAATCGACGGCTGCGGCCCGCTCATGATCTTTCTCAAGATCTTCCTGCCGCTGTCCGGGCCCGGGATCGCGACGGTGGCGATCTACAACGGCATCCATCTCTGGAACGAATTCATCTTCGCCTACGTGCTGACCGCGTCGCCAGGCAATCGCACATTGCCGCTGGCGCTGTGGGACTTTCAGGGCGAGTTCTCGTCCAACATTCCCGCGATGCTCGCCGTGGTCACGCTGACTTCGCTGCCGCTGATCGTGGCCTATGCCTTCGGGCAGGAGCGGATCGTCAAGGGGCTCATGGCGGGCTCCCTCAAGGGCTGATCGGGGTTCCCGGGAGCGCGGGCGCAGCGGAGCGCTTCCCACGGGAAAATACCCGATAACGATAACGTTAGATGTGCTTTCACCGATCCGTTATGATGCCCCGTCCGAAGAAAATTTCATGAGCACCTTGTGAGCCGAACCATGCCTACCCTGGCCGACCTCGCTGCAGCGGCCGGCGTATCGACGATGACCGTCTCGCGCGCGCTCAACAACCAGCCCGGAATATCGCCGCGCACGCGCGACATCATTCTCAAAGTGGCGTCCGAAAAGGGCTATACGAGCAACCGGGTGGCGCAGAAGCTGTCTTCGGGGCAAAGCCGGGTCATTGGCGTGATTGCCTTGCAGCTGGAACTCCCGTTCATCATCGGCGTGGTCAGCAGCGTCGTGCGCGCCGCCGCCGCCGCCGGCAACGAGGTCCTGATCTACTCGCACCCCGAGCGTGAAAAGCAGCCATCGAGCAGCGTGCTGCATCTGTTGCAGCAGTTCACCGACGGCGCGGTGGCGCTGCCGCCCTACCACGACGGCTTCGTCGAGGCGCTCGCGCGCGGGCGCTTTCCGGTGGCCATGGTGGACAGCCCGATCGACCATGCAGACCTGTCCTGCGTGGCGTGCGACGACTATGGGGGCGCGCGCTCGGCCATGAAGCACCTCGCGGACCTGGGGCACAAGCGCATCGCGTTCATCGACGGGGTGGAGAAGCTGGGTTCGGCCAAGGAACGGCTGCGCGCCTACCACGAGGCGGTCGCCGTCCACGGGCTTGCGCGCGACCCGGCGCTGCTCGTCCCCGGGCATTTCAGCCATGCGGGAGGGCACGCCGCTGCGCTCGCATTGCTCGCGCTCAGGAAACGGCCGACGGCGATCTTTGCCGCGAATGACCTGAGCGCGTTCGGCGCCATGGCGGCGTTGCAGGAGCAGGGGCTGAAGATTCCGCAAGACATGTCGGTCGTGGGTTTCGACGACGCCCCCGCGGCATTGCACGTACACCCCGCGCTCACCACCGTGCGCCAGCCCATGGAAGGCATCGGGCGCGCCGCGGTCAGCACCTTGCTCTCGCAGATTGCCGGCCTGGCGCCCGACAGCGTGCGCGTCACCCTGCCCACGGAACTGATGGTGCGGCAGTCCACGGCAGCCCCGCGCGATTGACCCCGGGCCGGCGCAGCCGGGGCCCTCGAATCGGAACGGCTATCCGCGCGCAAGCAGAAGCAGCGCGGCCCCGGCCAGGGCGACCATGGCGACGTTGAACACAGCCAGAAAGAACGCAAAGCGCGTGAACTGCTGCTCCTGCGGCAGTGATTGCTTGGCCAGGCCCAGGATAAGAGAAACCATTGGCAGGGAGCCCAGGGCGGCATGGCCCGCAGCGCTGTTCTGGATGGCCGCGAATAACCGGAGATATTCAGGGGACAGGCCCAGATGCGCGATTTGGGGCATGACGATCGCGTTTCCACCGACGTTGGACCCGGTCAAATATCCCGCCAATCCACCGAGCGTTGCAACGAGACCGACCAGGGGAACATGGTCGATTTGCCCAAGAGTTGCGGTGAAGAGTTTCAAGAACCCGGCCTTGACGAGAACCTGCGACATGAGAAGAAAGAAGAAGATGGTCAGCAAGGGCCGCTTGGCGCGGACCAGGAGCGACTGGGCCACGCCGTCAGCGCTTGACTTGCGCAGCAGCAAAAGGTCCATGAGCAGGAGGGCGACGCCAGGGGAAGCCAGCGGTTTCCAACGGATCTGATCGCCCTGAAGAATGAAATGGTCGGCGAAGCCCGTCGCGGTATCGAACAGTTTGAGAACCACGATGATTGCCAGCAGGAGGCCGTAAGGCCATGCCGCAACCGGCCAGGGTGTGCGCATGCCGGCGCGGATTCGCGCGAAGGCGAGAACGGCGATCGTAATGACGGCGGCGGCGCTCACGCCGGCAATTTCGGGTCCTGTCGCGAGACTGACCAGATGCAGCACGGTGATGAAAAGCGTCCCGGCCAAGACGAGCAGACTGGCGGACGCAACCGATCCAAGGCCGGCTACGAACAGGGCGATGCATGCCAGACCGACAAAGACGGGAGCGCTTGTGAAGGCAGAGGTCGATCCGAGATCGAAGGCTGAAATGCCAGCGAGCGCCGCACCGATCACGGTTGCGAGGCCGAGCGTTCCCCAGGGCATGATCGCCATCCCGCAAAGTGCAACCCGGATACCGCGCTCCTTGTCGAACAATGCGACGAGCAGCGGCACCGTGGCAATCAGGGAGACACCGAATCCGGTCATGGATTCGAGCAGGGGTGCGAGCCCGAAAACAATGAAAACGACCTGAAGCCGTGGCGAAAGACCCAGATTCTTCACCCAGGACGAAAGCGACAGATTCACTTGGCCGCGCTCCAGGAAAATGACGAATAAAAGACCCGGCGCCATCACGAATGCGGTCGATGCAAACAGAATCAGGGTGTCCTGGCTCACCGCAGAGGCAATGGATTCGCTGAAGGGAGTCGCCGCGCCACCCAACCAGAGCGCGATCGCCAGGGCCGCACCCATGACGGACGCCTGGACTGGCGGTCGCCGCAAGAGCAGGATCATGGACATGACGACCAAGATGGGCGAGATTTGAAGCATTCCGAGATACATCAATGGCTCTCCGTCATGTCGGGACCGCTGCGACGGCGGAGGGACGAATGAACATATTGTCTCCCGACTGAGGGACTCTGTTGGATCGATTTCAGTTGGTCAAAGAATGAAACGAACGCCCGATTCGTCATCAATAGGCAGGCGTATACCCGCCCCAGCGACTGTGGTCCGCGCCGCGTTGACGCGATGGCGGGCGTGGCTCTCTCTACCAAGTGATGAGCGGACGCAGCACGCTTCTGATTTGCGCACGCTCGATGGGGCCGAAGTAGCGGGCGTCGAAGGAGGTGGCGCTTGCGTCCGACATGGGCAGCAGTTCGGACTCGCCGAGCTTGTAGCGTCCGGAGCGGTAGCGCGGCAGCGCCCGGCCGGATCTGTCGGTCCGTATCGGTGCGCTGTGCGCGAGCAACTCGCCGTTGACGCGCACGCCGTCGTCGGCGACGGCCACGGTGTCGTCCCGGGTGGCGACCACGCGCTTCATCATGTAGCCGTAACCGCCGGGGCAGAAGCCGGCGCCGATATAGCCCCTGTCCCTGGCGTCGTCGAACACGCTGCGCTGCGGCGGGCAAAAGAGGATGTAGACCCCCTTGTCCACCGGCGCGCTGCTCGCCCAGTACAGGCCGAGCGGGATGCTCTTGCTGGTGTTCACGCGGGCACCGGCGGCGGCCAGTGCGAGGACGGCGACGCCGGCGCAGGCGACGCCGGCCACGATGCGTGTGCGGGTGCGGCGCATGGATCGATCAGGTCGGGTGCGCAGCGTTGTTGGCGCTATCGCGCAGGAAACGGCAGACCTCGTCGTGCAGCCGCCGCGCGCTCACGCTGACTTCGAGCGCGCGCCAGCAGCC
>NZ_AFAL01000401.1 GCF_000193225.1 Verminephrobacter aporrectodeae subsp. tuberculatae At4
CCGCCGTGCCCTCCGTCCTCTTGCGCAACGCAAGGACCCAGAGCAGGTTGGCGCTCAGGGACAGGGCGATGGCCGTGCCCACTGCGGTCCGTATGCCGGTGGCCATGGACGCAGCGCTCCCCAACAGTGCGCCGAAGATTGCCACGCCAAACGCCGAGCCCGTTTGGCGGCTGGCATTCAGGACCCCCGCAGCGACTCCCGCACGGGCCGTCTCCGCGGCGCCCATCAGCAGGGTGGTGGCTGCGGGTGTGATGAGCCCGCTGCCCAGTCCCACGATGGGAAAACACAGGGCAGCGCGCCAGTACGGCGTATCCGCCGACAAGGCATACAGCCCGGCGAACCCTGCGGCGTACAGCAGGAATCCGGCCCCCACGACGAGCCGGGGACCGTATGACCGGGTCAAGGTCCCCGACCAGAAACTGCCCGCCGTGACACACGCCGTGAGGGGCAGGAAGGCGCATCCGGTGCGCAGCGGCGGCCACCCGCGCAGGGTCTGGAAATACAGGCTGAGCAGAAAGAACAACCCGTAGAAGACCAGCGCCGAAACCAGGGAAACGACCGTGGCAGCGCAAAAGGCGCTGCTGCGAAACAGTCTCAAGGGCATCAGCGGATCGCGGGTTCTGCTTTCGACGCACAAAAACAGGACCCACGCGGCGACGGCGGTGCATGTCCCCATCCGGACCCAGGCGTTGCGCCATCCAAGCCGCTCGCCCTCGATCAGCAGCGCCACCGACAACGCGAGCGCGACGATCACCAGGACCTGGCCAAGGGCATCCAGCCTCCTGCTGGCGGGCGCGGGAGGCGCCACCGCCTCGATCCGGCTGGCAAGCCATGTGCCCACCAAGGCGATGGGCAGGTTCACGAAGAAGATGCTGCGCCAGCCCAGCAGATGAATGAGCAGCCCGCCCACGAGCGGTCCGGCGGCCATCGCGATACCGCCAAAGCCGGCCCATATGCCGATCGCCCGCGCGCGCCCGTCGGGCGTGGGATAGGCCGCGGTGATCAGGGCCAATGCGCACGGCACCAGCAGGGCTGCACCGATCCCTTGCAGCACCCGGGCCGCGATCAGCACCGGCAGGGAGGGCGCCAGAGCGCACAGGGCCGAGGCCAGCGCGAAGATCAGGAGGCCCGCGATGTAGGTCGGCTTCGCCCCGATCCGATCGCCCAGGGCGCCCCCGCTGAGCAACAGGCTTGCAAAAGCCAGCGTGTAAGCGGTCACGACCCATTGCAGTCCGGCCACGCTGGCACCCAGCGAGGCGGCAATGGGTTCCAGGGCGACGTTCACGATGGACGTATCGAGTATGACGATGACGTAGCTGAGGCTCGTCGCATTCAGCACGCGGCGCTGTGGATTCAGTGGGGTCCATGGCATGTGACGCTCCTGCTTCCTCGATGCAATGGACTATAGCCATCGGCCAAAGGAACATACTTCGCTGCGTATCGAAATAGGGGGAGGCCGCGCGGACCTCTCTGCGTGTATCCGAAAGGAAGGCCCGATGACGACGCACCACATCTCCACGGGGTGGCCCATTTGATCGGCGAGCCCGTGCGCTCCGTGATGCTGATCAGCTTGGCGGACGGAGGCTCCTGGCCGGCCGGCGCCCTGGCCGAGGCGGCGGGCGTGACCGCGCAGACCGCGAGTGCGCACCTGGCGAAACTGCTGGACGGCGGGCTGCTGACCGTCCAGCGCCAGGGCCGCCATCGCTACTACCGGCTGGCCGGACCCCATGTCGTGAGCGCGCTGGAGAGTCTGGCAGCGATAGGCCCGGTGACACCGGTCTGGCGCCGCACCCCGAATCGCGCGGCCCGGCAGCTGCGCTTCGCCCGTTGCTGCTATGACCACCTGGCCGGTCAGATGGGGGTGGCGATGACCCAGGCGATGCTGGGACGCGGCTTGCTGCGAGAAGGTCAGGAGCGGGCGTATGTCCTGACGGCGGCCGGAAGCCGCTGGCTCGAAGAACTCGGCCTGGACATCGGCGACCCGGTGCTCGGGAACGACCGCTGCGCACGCCAATGCCTCGACTGGACCGAGCGCCAACACCATCTGGCAGGCCCTCTGGGCGCACGCCTGATGGACGCCTATATCTTGTGGAAGTGGATGAGGAAGACGCAGGGATCGCGCGCGCTGGCCATCACGCAACAAGGATGGTCGGCGCTCGCGCAGCACTTTGGCATCGACCGCAGCCTGGATGACGGCATGCATGCTCTGCCGGAGGTGAGCATCAGTTATAGAAGTTCGTGAGATGCAGGGGGCCTCAGGGGCGTTGTTGCATACCGCGTACATTCCCAATCCTTTGCCAAGGAGAAAATGAATTGCACACCATTCACTATCCAACGCGCTCTCAAGTCTTGGGATCGAGTGCGTCCGCCACGAGGGTCCAGTCCCTGGAATCGAACGGTCTGCAAGCGCACACCTACCTGCGGCCCGGTTGCACATTCGACATTTCTCTGCAAGATCGGCTCTTTACCATGCTTGTCGAAGTGACTTCTTCCGCATTCGGAGCGGACATGACTTCGTACTGGAAGCTCCGAAGGGAACAGGATTACTTCCACAAGCTGGAGAGCTTTACGTTGTTCGTCGAGGGCGATGATCAGATCGTTGGATGGACCGGTTATTGCATCATCGAGCCGGACGCCTCCTCACAGATCCTGTACATCGACTCGACCGGGGTGGTGCCCCGGCACCAGTCTGGCGGCGTGATGAAACGCATCGCTGCGGATCAATGGCTTCCCCGCGCCGAGGAAGCCTGCGAGCGCTTCTCCGAGGTCTATCTGACGGCGCGCACCGAGAGCCCCGTGTTCTACCGGCTATTACGTCGTCTGGTAGGGCCGGAGAAGATATATCCTGCGGCGCATGATCGTCTGCCGGCCAACGTTCTGCGGTGCGCGGAACAGCTGGCGACATGGCTGGGGCAGAGGCATCTCTTGCAAAAGGAATCCCTGCTGCTGCGCAATGCGTACGCCGTGGTGGATGCACTCTACGGCAAACTACCGTCAACGGGTGAGGTGCAACTCGACCGCCTTTTCCGTGAAGTTCTGGGGCCTCTGGATGCCTATCTGCTGATCGCCCAGGTAGGATCTGCCCCATGACGACCCGTTTCTCCCGCGACGCGGTGTTTGTTTTTCCAAGCCTGAAAGTCCCATGATGATGAAATTTGGATACACCATCGTTTACGTACCGGATGTCGCAGCTTCCTTGGCCTTCTTCGAGAAGGCATTTGGGTTCAAGCAACGCTTCATGACCGAGCAGAGGGATTACGGCGAGTTGGAAACCGGCGGCACCATCCTCTCTTTCGCATCGCACGAGCTCGCGGAGTCGCACTCGAAGCAGGGCTTCGTTTACTGTAGCCAGACCGAGAAACCGCTGGGTGTCGAGCTTGCTTTCGTGACCGACGATGTGCAGCAGGCCCACGCGACCGCCCTGAAGGCGGGCGCCGTCGAGATCGCGGCGCCGATGCTAAAGCCCTGGGGTCAAACGGTCTCGTACCTGCGCTGCCCCGACGGGTCGCTGGTGGAACTGTGCACTCCCATGGGGTGATGACCGCGCGGAAGACCATGGAACCCGAATCGCGTGGACCGGAAGCTATAGTCCGGTTCCGGGTGATCGGATGACCGGATAGGGGTAGTGGGCTGCCGGCGTTGCGCGTACAACCGCAGGCTCGGGAGGACGCATCCGGCGTACCGGTGCGCCGGATCGTGCCATTGCGTGCATTTAATGGAGACCGTTGTATGACGAAAGTCCATGCCGACGCGCCATGGTCCACCTTGCTGGACCTGCTGCGTGGCCACCGCCGGCCCCTGGGGCTGGCGCTCTTGCTGACCCTGGGCGCTGCCACCCTGGAACTGGTTCCCTACGCACTGCTGTGCGAATCCGCCGCGCTGCTGCTCGCGCAGGCAAGGGCGCACGATGTGTGGCGCCTGGTCGGCTGGATGGCGCTCGCGCTGGCGGGAAAATATCTGTTGTACGCGCTCGCCTACTACCTCAGCCACCGCGCCGCCTACCGCGTTCTGATGGACACGCGCCAGGCACTGGTGCGGCGGCTGGTCTGGGCGCCGCTGACTTGGCTGCAACAGCACGGCTCGGGCGCGCTGAAGCAATTGCTGATGCAGGACGTCGAACGGCTCGAACAGTTCATCGCGCACCACCTGGTGGAGATGACGGCGGCGCTCGTCGCGCCGATCCTGGTGGCCGGCGTGCTGTTGTGGATCGACTGGCGCCTGGCCCTCGCGGCCGTGGCCACCTTGCCGCTGGCGATCCTGCTCCAGTCCATCACCATGCGCAACATGGACCGGTTCATGGCGCAGTACCAGCAGGCGGTCGGCGAGTTGAGCAGCGCCTCGGTCGAGTACCTGCGCAGCATGCCGGTGATGAAAACCTTCCGCCAGAATGCGCGCTCGTTCGGCCGCATGCGCGAGGGACTCGCGCGCTATCACGATCTGGCACGGCGCGTCACGCGCAGCACCGTGCCCGGCTGGTCGATCTTCATGGTGCTGCTCAACGCGAACATCGTGCTCTTGCTGCCCCTGGGGCTGTGGCTGGAACAGCGCCAGCAGATTGGCCTGTCCGAATTGCTGCTCGCGCTGGTGCTCGGCAGCGGCATGCTCAAGCCGCTGTTCAAGCTGATGCGTTTCCAGGCGCAGATCCGTGAAATCCTGGAAGGCATTCGGCGTATGCAGCCCTTGCTCGCGATGCACGAACCCGCGCCGCGGGTGCCCGCCGCGATCGGCCCGCCCGACCTGTGCCTGGACGGCGTGTGCCTTGACTATGGCGCGGCGCCGGTCCTGTCCGAGGTATCGTTTCGCGTTGCCGCGGGACAGGTCACGGCGCTGGTCGGCCCCTCGGGTGCGGGCAAGACCAGCGTCGCGAATGTGCTCGGCGGGCTGATCGAAGCAAATCGCGGCGCAGTCCGTATCGGCGGCGCGCCGCTTTGCGCGCTCAGCGAGGCGCAGCGTGCGGGACTGATCTCGGTGGTCGCCCAGGATGCGTTTCTTTTCCAGGGCAGCCTGCTGGAGAACCTGCGCCTGGTTCGGCCCGACGCGCAGGAAGCGCAGCTGCGCCGCGCACTGCGCATCGCGCAGGCCGAGGCGTTTGTCGATGCGCTCCCCGAGGGCTGGCACACCGGGGTGGGCGAAGCGGGAATCAGCCTGTCGGGCGGTGAGCGCCAGCGCATCGCGGTCGCCCGTGCGCTGCTCGCGGATACGCCGATCCTGGTACTGGACGAGAGTACGGCCTTTGCCGACAGTCGCACCGAGCGGCACTTCTTCCAGGCGCTGCGGGAGGCTTGTCCGGAGAAAACGCTGCTGGTCATCGCCCATCGGCTCTACGCGGTCAAGGACGCTGCGCAGATCGTGGTTTTGCAGGCCGGGCGCCTGCTCGACGCCGGCGATCACGACAGCCTGCTGCGCCGTTGTGCGCTGTACCGGCAGATGTGGGAGGCGCAGGGGCAGGGCGATGCATGGACGCTCCAGCCCGCGCGCGGAGCGGGCCGCCAGGAGGTGGAGCATGGCTGATTTCGTGCAGGCCAGCCTGCGCGTGATTCGCGCCAGCGGCCATTCCCCGGCGCGCATTTATACGGGCCTGGCCTTGCACGTGGCCGAGCGCGCCTGTGCGATTGCGCCGTATTTCCTCGCCTGGTTCTGGCTCTCACGGTCCGCGCCGTTCGGCCCCGGCGTGGCGGGGCCGTGGGCATGGGTGGAGCCGGCGGCATGGCTCGTCCTGCTGGTGCTCGGCCAGATGCTCTTGTCCTACCTGGGCCAGATGAACAATTTCCTCGGCGGCTACGCGCTGACCATCGCCTACCGGGGCCGCCTGATCGATCATCTGCAGCGCTTGCCATTGGGCGTGTTCGGGCGGCAGCGCATCGGCCACCTGGCGTCGGTGATGACCGACGACGTCAAGCGCATGGAGGACGTGTTCACGCATCTGAGCGCCGAATTGCTGGCGTCGATTGCGACTCCCCTGCTGTTTGCCGCCATGCTGCTCTGGATCGACTGGCGACTGACGCTGGCGCTGCTCGCGACTTGGCCGCTGGCACTCGCGGCCCTCAATGGCGCGAATCGATTCTTTCTCGCGCGTGGTGTGCGCAAGCAGAAGCTGTTTCTGGAGACCAGCGGTCTGATCGTGGAGTTCATTGGCGGCCTGCGCACCTTGCGCCTGTTCCACCGTGCGCAGGCGTGGTTGCAAGGGCTCGATGCGCGCTTTGCGCAGATTCGCCAGCACAGCATGGGGGCCGAGGCCTGGGGCGGCGGTTCGGTGCTGGTGTACCGCATCGTGCTCGAAGGCGGCCTGCTGTTGCTGCTGGCGATCGCGGGATGGCTCATCGCGCATGCGACGCTCACGCCCCTGACCTGGCTGCTGTTCGTCTTGGTGGCCTGCAAAGTGCTCGACCCGTTGCTCGACGCCGCCGCCTATCTGGTGGAACTGCGCGCGCTGGTGCAAAGCGAGACCCGGCTGCAGCAGTTGCTCGACGAGCCCGTGCTGCAAGAGGGCGGGCGGACCGAGGCACCCCCGGGGTTTGCGGTGTCTTATCGCCACGTGGGTTTCGGATATGGAGCGCAGCGGGTGTTGCACGACATTTCATTCGACGTGCCCGAACAGGGCGTGACGGCGATCGTCGGCCCGTCGGGCGCGGGCAAGAGCACCCTGCTGGAACTGCTCGCGCGTTTCTACGATCCCCAGGAGGGCAGCATTGCGCTCGGCGGCGTCGATCTGCGCGCGTTGTGCAGCGACACGCTCTATCGGCAGCTCGGCTTCGTCTTCCAGGACGTGCAGCTTTTCGACGGCAGCGTGCTCGAGAACGTGCGCGTCGGCCGCGAGGGCGCGAGCGACGCGGAAGTGATCGAGGCCTGCCGTCTCGCGTGTTGCGACGCGTTCGTCCAGCGCTTGCCCGATGGCTACGCCACGCGCATCGGCGAGAACGGCCAGCAACTGTCCGGCGGCGAGCGCCAGCGCCTGTCCATCGCGCGTGCGCTGCTCAAGGACGCGCCGGTGCTGCTGCTCGACGAGGCGACGGCCTCGGTCGATGCGCAATCGCAGCACGAGATCCAACAGGCGCTCTCGCAGCTGGTCGCCGGGCGCACGGTCATCATGATCGCCCACCGGCTGCCCACCATCCGCCACGCCGACCAGATCCTCGTGCTCGATCAGGGCCGGATACGGGAGCGGGGCACGCATGCGAGCCTGCTCGCGCAGGGCGGACTCTATGCGCAGCTGTGGCGTGCGCAGGAGGCCGTAGCGGCGCCGTTGGACGGGGCGTGATGCGGCCCGACGCAGAGCGGGTCGCGTGGCATGCGCAGGATGCAGGAGCGATGCCCCTGGAGGGGTTCGGCGCGCCCTTGCACGACGGCGAGGTGAGGATCGTCTGCGCGCCGGTGGCGAGCGCAGCGACTTTGCCGTCGGCGTGGCTTGACGCAGGCGAGCAGCAGCGCTGGCACGCGTACCGGTTCGCCGCCGATCGCCAGCGCCACCATGCGGCGCACGCGCTCAAGCGCTGGGTCATCGGGGCGGTGCTCGGCGCGTCGCCGCAGCGCCTGGCATTTGCCGCAGACGCACGCGGCAAGCCCCGGCTGGTGGACGCCGCATTGCATTTCAACCTCTCGCACAGTGGCGCGTGGGTCAGTCTCGCGCTGCGTCGTGACGCCGAGGTCGGCGTTGACGTGGAGCAGGCCCGCGAGCCAGCCATCCCGCTGCCATGGCCAGCCATCCGCCACCCTGAAGAGCCGGACCTGACGGACAGCGCATCGTTCCTGAAAGCCTGGACGCTCAAAGAGGCCGTCAGCAAGTGCTGCGGCCAAGGCCTGGCGCTCGATTTCTCGCGCCTGCGCCTGGAACAAACGCAGCGATCGATCGACTGCTACGACGATGCCCGGCGCCACTGGCACGCTTGGCACGCGAGGCTCGATGCCAGCACCCATCTGGCGCTGGCATCGGACGTGGCGTGGCGCTGCCTGCGGTGGTGGCGGCTCAGCCCAGCCGGCGAGCCGCGCTGGGCAGAATGCCAAACTGTTTGTGCAGCGCCGCGCTGAAATGGCTGAGCTCGCCATAACCCGGCAGCGACGCCGGGACACCAGTGAGTCTGAATTTTCGCTGCGCAGTAAATATTCATTCTCAGCAGAAAATTCGGTAAAGTGCAGAAATTCACTGTGCAGTAAACCACCGCAAAGCATGTCAGAACCCAGCATGACCGAACATGAGTTGGTCTCACGCCTCGTGGATGCGTTGCGTGAGCTTCCCGACGTTCAAGCGGACGCTGAGCGTCGGGAACGCTCGGGCGGGCTTGATGCCGCGGTCGATTTGCACGTGGCAGGGAAGTCACTGGCCGTACTGGTGGAGGCCAGGAAAGCGGTCTATCCCCGTGACGTTCGGCAGGTGATCTGGCAGATCCGGGACGCCAGCCGGGCTTGGGCAGGAAGCCATGAAGGCGAGGCTGTGTCGCTGATTGCGGCCGAGTCGATCTCGCCTGGCGCCAAGGAATTGCTCAGGACCGAGGGGGTGGGTTACTACGACAGTGGCGGAAGCCTCTACCTGCCCGCCCCCGGCATCTATCTCTACATCGACAAACCCCCACCCAAGACGCTGGTCAAGTCAATCCGTTCGCTGTTCTCGGGGCGGCGCGCCCAGGTGCTGCACGCGCTGCTCTTTCACCGCCAAGCGTGGTTCGGTGTCACCGAACTGTCCCAGCTCTCGCAGGTGTCGCCAGCCACCGCGTCTCAAGTGCTGACCGAACTGGAACGCTTCGACTGGCTCGCGTCGAGGGGGCAGGGCCCCAACAAGGAGCGCAGCCTCGGGGAGCCTGCCGCACTGCTCGACGCATGGGTCGGGCAGGTGAAGATCGATCGACCGCCCGTGCTGCGCAGGTATTACGTACCGGCGACCAAGTCTGACGCATTGCCAATGCGCGTTGCCGAAGCCTTGGAAGGGCGGGGCGTCGAATACGCCATCAGCCACGAGGCCGCTGCCCAGAAACTGGCGCCCTTCCTGTCCAGCGTGTCGCAGCTGCGTCTGCGGCTGCTGCCCGGGCAGGCCGCCGAAGCCGCCTTGGGCGAACTGGGCGCACGCATGGTCACCGAGGGCACAAACCTGGCCATCATCGAAACCAAGTCGGCAGGCGAACTGCTGTTCCGCGAGCGCCTGGAAGAACTCTGGCTGGCCAGCCCGATCCAGATCTACCTGGACCTGCTGCGCGGCGAAGGCCGCTCGAAGGAAATGGCCGAGCACTTTCGCAAGGAAAGGATCGGCTTCTGATGGCCAAGCCTGCGACGCTCGACGGCTACAGCGACCAGTACACGGTGGACTGCGAGCGCGTCCTGGTGACCCTGCTGCGCGGACTCGGCCCCTGGAAGGACTCCGTCTATTTGGTCGGCGGGCTCACACCGCGATACCTCGTGCCGGCGCGGCCACCCGCCGTGCCTGCACACGCAGGCACCCTGGACGTGGACATCGTGATCGACCTGCAAATCCTGGCCGACACCGATGCGTACCACACGCTGGAGGACAACTTCAAGCGGATGGGTTTCGAGCGCGCAGAAAACGAGCGGCGGCAGAAATTGTCCTGGCGCTGGCAGACCCGCACCGAGCACGGTGCGCTGATGGTGCTGGAATTGCTGGCCGACGCGCCGGACATCGCCGGCGGCAGGGTGCAGCCGCTGCCGACCGAGGGCACGATCTCGGCGCTGAACATTCCGCACGCATCAATCGTCTTCGACCTGCACCAAGTGACGGAAATTCAGGTCGATCTGCTAGGCGACAACGGCGTTGCTACCGAGAAAATCAAGCACGCCAACCTCGTCAGCTTCACCTGCCTGAAGTCGTTCGCGTTCGAGCAGCGCTTCGAGCGCAAGGATGCGCATGACCTGATCTATTGCATCGAGCACGCGCCCGAAGGGCTCGACGCGGCGGCCGCAGCTTTTCGTCAGGAGTTTGCTGGAAGGCACGGTGCCGTGGTCGAAGCCTCGCTGGCGATCCTGCGCAGCCGCTTCGCGGGCGACGAAAGGACCGAGGGCTATCGCAGGGACGGTCCGGTATCGGTCGCCAAGTTCGAACTGGGTGAGGGCGATGGGCCGGAGCAGCGCGAGGCGAGGGCGTTGCGGCAGCGGCAAGCCAGCGATCTCATCGAGCAGTTCCTTCAGAGGGTAGGGCGCGGGGAGGAGTAGGTCGATCGTCCTCACTTGGACGCCCGGGTGAGGTGTCCTCCAGCGTGACTGAGTCTCGAAGAATTCGGCCGAATTCAACGCTTGCATGGCGGACCTCCGATGTGCGTGGTGTCAGCGCCCCTTGCCATGCGTGGTCCGAATGGCGCGGGGCGTCGAGACGGAACGGCCCGGTCAGTGCTGGGCACCAAGCCCGAACTGCTGCATGGCAGCGCGCTCCTGCGCAAAGATCTCGCGGCAGGACTGCGCGTACGCGTGCGGGCCGAGGTAGTCGACCTGCTGGTCGTATTCGGCCAGCAGTGCATGGAAGCGGGGGGCGGAAAGCGCTTCCTTGAACGCGTCGTGCAGCACCGACAGCCGGTCCGGCGGCAGTCCGCGCGGTCCGGCCAGGCCGTAGGGCGAATTGGCCACGATGTCGAAGCCGAGTTCGCGCAGCACGGGCACCTGCGGCCAGCGCCGGGAACGCTGCGCGGAGCACAGCGCCAGGAGCCGGAGCGTTCCTGCGTCTACCGCCGGGCCGAAGCCGGTGGAACTCACCCCGGCCATCACCTGCCCCGAGGCGATCGCGTTCAGCTGTTCCACCGTTCCCTTGTACGGCACGTGGATGTAGCGCAGTCCGCGGGCGGTGAACAGTTTTTCGAGCACGACGTGCGGCGTCGTTGCGACGCCGTTGGTGGCAATGCTCAATTCACCGGGGTGCGCACGGGCATACGCGAACAGCGCGTCGAGCGAACGCAGGGGGCTG
The DNA here is from genome assembly GCF_000193225.1 of Verminephrobacter aporrectodeae subsp. tuberculatae At4. Classification (GTDB taxonomy): domain Bacteria; phylum Pseudomonadota; class Gammaproteobacteria; order Burkholderiales; family Burkholderiaceae_C; genus Acidovorax; species Acidovorax aporrectodeae. Next base: position 10,895 of record NZ_AFAL01000401.1, read on the forward strand.
TCGGTGGCGACCAGGATGCCGAAGCTGACGCTCGAGAGTTGCAGGATCGGCGTCACGTCGCGGATCGGGTCCCACAGCACCTTCTGGAGGTGCGGGACGCGAAACACCGGGTACGGCATCTGGGCGATCGTGTAGCCGTCGGGCCGGGCCTGTTGCAGCACCGGCATCGCGAGCGTGCCGCCGGCGCCGGCGCGGTTCCTGATCGTGAGCACCTGCCCGAGGCCGGGCGAGGCCAGCTCGGCGAGCAGGCGCAATGCAATGTCCGTGGCCGCGCCCGCGGGCCAGGGCACCCACAGGGTCACGGGGTGCGCGGGAAAGTCCCCGGAATCTGCCGCGAGCGCGGCGCGCGGCGGCAACGCGCCCAGCCCCAGCGCGGCCGCGCGGCGCAGCCAGCGCCGTCGGTCGGTCGGGTGCATTGGACGCGCTCGCCGGCGGTCGGCGCTCATGCCCCGTCTCCCCGCCGGGTCAGGCCGCCAAAGCCGCGCTGCGGGTTGTAGCCCCAGCAGGCCAGAAAGAAAAAGACCGTGCCGCAGCCGAGGACGACCCAGGGCGCGAGGCCGGGGTCCTTGCCGTAGAGCGCGAAGCGGATCCATTCCACCGCGTGGGTGAAGGGGTTCAGGCGCGCCAGCTGGTAGACCCACTCGGCCCCCGACTCCTGCAGCTTCCACAGCGGATAGAGCGCGCTCGAGAGGAAATACATCGGGAAGATGACGAAGTTCATCGTTCCGGAGAAGTTCTCCAACTGCCTGATATGCACCGACAGCAGCAGCCCGAGCGCGCCGAGCATCAGCGCGCCGGCGGCCAGCGCCAGCAGCGCGTGCATTGCGGCGAGCGGGTGCAGCGGCAGATCGGTGCCGATCAGCAGCGCCACGGCGACGAAGACCAGTGCCTGCAGCACCGACAGCAGCGCGGTGGCGCAGAGCTTGGAGAACAGCAGCCAGGGACGCGGCAGCGGTGCCGTGAGCAGCAAGCGCATGAGCCCCATCTCGCGGTCGTAGACCATGGCCAGCGAGGACTGCATGCCGTTGAACAACAGCACCATGCCGACCAGGCCCGGCGCGATGTAGACCTCGTAGGGAACATAGGTGTCGTAGGGTGCGACGATGGCCACGCCAAAGACGTTGCGAAACC
>NZ_AFAL01000400.1 GCF_000193225.1 Verminephrobacter aporrectodeae subsp. tuberculatae At4
CAGCACACCGGCGGCGACCAGCGCCGAATACTCGCCCAGCGAATGCCCGGCGACGGCCAGCGGCGCGGCGCCCCCCTCGGAACACCAGACGCGCCACGCCGCCACCCCCGCCACCAGCATCACGGGCTGGGTGTTGGTGGTGCGTGCGAGCGCCTCCTTGGGCCCCTCCTGGATCAGCCGGCCGAGATCCTCACCCAGGGCATCCGACGCCTCGCGCAGGGTCTGCGTGACCGCCGGGTGCGCGCCCCAGCCATCGAGCATTCCCACGGCCTGCGAGCCCTGCCCTGGAAAAACACATGCAAAAGACTTCATGAAGCATCCAAAAATACAAAACCACTGCGCAGGCCTGTTGCATTCAGCGCCGCAAGCTATAGCTTCAGGAGCACAGCGCCCCAGGTGAAGCCGCCGCCAACGGCTTCGAGCAGCAGGGTCTGGCCCTTGCACACCTGGCCCGTGTGCACCGCATGGTCGAGCGCCAGCGGAATCGACGCTGCCGACGTGTTCCCGTGCTGATCGACCGTGACCACCACCTTGTCCATGCGCATCCTCAGCTTGCGCGCCGTGCCCTGCATGATGCGGATGTTCGCCTGGTGCGGAATCAGCCAGTCAACGTCCGCCTGCGTCAGGCCGGCCTTGGCCAATACCGCGTGCGCCGCCTTCTCGAGAACGCCCACCGCGAGCTTGAAAACGGCCTGCCCGTCCATTCTGAGCAGCGGGTCCCCGAGCACCTGACCGCCCGCTACGTTGCCGGGCACGCAGAGGATGTCGACATACCGGCCGTCGGCGCAAAGTTCACTCGAGAGGATTCCCGGCACCTTGGACGCCTCAAGCACCACGGCGCCTGCGCCGTCGCCGAACAGCACGCAGGTCGTGCGGTCATTGAAGTCCACGATGCGGCTGAAGACTTCGGCGCCAACAACCAGCGCGCGCTTGGCGGCGCCGCTGCGGATCATCGCGTCCGCGATCGATAACGCATAGATAAAGCCGGTGCACACGGCCTGCACGTCAAATGCCGGGCAGCCATTCGCGCCGAGCTTGTTTTGCAGGATGCAGGCCATCGCAGGGAACACCATGTCGGGCGTGGACGTGGCGACGATGATCAGATCGATGTCCGCCGGCTGTAGCCCGGCCGCCTGCAGGGCCTTGCGCGCTGCCTCCACCCCCAGGTCGCTGCTGTTCACCTCGGGCGCGGCAAAGTGGCGTGCGTGGATTCCGGTGCGCTCGACGATCCAGGCGTCGGAAGTCTCGATTCCGCGCCGACCCAGTTCGGCTACCAGGTCGGCGTTCGTCAACCGGCGGGGGGGCAGATAGCTGCCGGTGCCGGTAATGCGGGAGTAGCGTCTCATCGATGTGTCGTCGCCGCAATGCCCGTCTTGGGCTGGGCATCCGCAGGAGCCAGAAGCGGCGCGGCATGCGCAATCCGGATCCGGACACGGTCGAGCAGGTTGTTGCGGGCCGCATCATACGCCCGGATCAGGGCCTGCTCGAAGGCCATGGCGTCGGCCGATCCATGGCTCTTGAAGACCAGTCCGCGCAGCCCCAGCAGCGCGGCGCCGTTGTAGCGGCGGTAGTCCATGCGCTGCATGAACGCCTTGAGCACCGGATAGGCGATCAACGCCGCCATCTTGGTGAAGATGTGGCGCGAAAACTCGGCTTTGAGCGCACCCACGATCATCGACGCAATGCCTTCGCTGGCCTTGAGCGCCACATTGCCTATGAAGCCATCGCACACCACGATGTCCACGGTGCCCTTGAATATGTCGTTCCCCTCGACATTCCCATAAAAATTCAACTCCCCCGAATTCGCAGCGGATCGCAGCAATTCAGCGGCTTTCTTGATGACTTCGCTGCCTTTGATGACTTCCTCGCCAATATTCAGCAGCCCCACCGTGGGCTCGCCCCCTCCTTGAGCGCAGACACCAGGGCAGAGCCCATGACCGCGAACTGCAGCAAATGCTCGGCCGAGCAGTCCACGTTCGCCCCCAGGTCGAGCACCGTCGTCGCGCCTCCCCGGGAATTGGGCATCTGGGTGGCAATTGCGGGGCGGTCAATGCCGTCGAGCGTCTTCAGAAGGTAGCGCGCAATCGCCATCAGCGCGCCGGTGTTGCCCGCGGAGACTGCGGCGGATGCAGCCCCGTCCCGGACCTGGAGGATGGCCACGCGCATCGATGAATCCTTCTTCTTGCGCAGGGCCACCTCCACCGGATCGTCCATCGCCACCACCTCGGACGCGGGAACGATGACGGCACGCTCGTGCGCAAACCCCTGCAGGCTTTGCTCCAGGCCGACGAGCAGCAAACGTGCTTGCGGGTGATGGTCGAGAAACTGGCGGCACGCCACGAGCGTGACGCGGGGGCCATGGTCGCCCCCCATGCAATCGACTGCCAATGTGATCATGGGCGACTCGTACGGCCTGCGAAGCAGGGAAAAAGATGCATTCGGCGCTCAAAACAAAGGCCCGCGCTACAACCGGGGTAGCAACAGGCCTCGGGGTGGGGTGGGAGCCATGTCATGCCCGGGATGAAACGCCCCCAGGAAATGCCACCGGCGGCCCGAAGAAGCCGATTACGCGTCGTGCGCTGACCCGGTCCACGCCCGTTTCATGCTTGGCGTGACAGGGCGCGCGCTCAGGAGGCTTCGGAGCGGTTTTTCAGCACCTGGCGGCCGCGGTAGAAGCCGTTCGGGCTGATGTGGTGCCGCAGATGCGTTTCCCCCGTGGTGGGCTCCACCGCCATACCGGGCACGCTCAGGGCATTGTGCGAGCGGTGCATTCCGCGCTTGGAAGGGGATTTTTTGTTTTGCTGAACGGCCATGGTGGATCCTGATTCTGAATGGGTTGGTAAGACGCGATCGACTCAGACCCGCAGGGGCTGCGCGCGAAACCGCAGATTATAAGCAAGCGGACCGGGAGCGCAGAGAATCTGCGGGCGCTTCTTCGGGATTGCGCAAACCGGCCCCGGCCGGGCAACCTGGGCCTATGGCCTATGTTCCCATCCGAAACTTGCGCAGGTCCGCGAGCGCGGCAAAGGGGTTGGGTTTCTCCGCCAGGGCCGCGTCGAAATCGTCGTCCGGGAAGGCCTGCGCAACGGGGCGCGGGCACTCGTCGTGCTTTGGTACTGCGGGCAGCGCCATGAGCAGTTCGTCCTCGATCAGCGCGCGCAGGTCGAACTCACGGCTCATGGCGAGCAGGTCTTCCTCGCAGCTATCGTCCAGGGCCTCGGCAGTGGCCTCGTCCGCGACGAAGCGAAACCTGCGGCCCACCTCCAGCGGCACGTCCACGGTCGTCAGGCAGCGCTGGCATTCCATGGGAAAGCCAGCGCGCACCTGCAGACGCAGCCACACCTGCGCCGCGCCGTCGGCGATCTGGCGCATTTCGCCAACGGCCTCCCAATCCACCCGGAGGTCCGGGTGCAGCCCCTTGGCCTCCTGCGCCAAGCGTTCGTATTTCAACAGCGAATCCTGGCCCGCCAACCGCCCGCCCGCCTGCGCGAAGGCTTTCACGTGGAGTCGCTGAGAGGAGAAATCCTTGGTCATGGCGGCAGTGTAAGAGAATCGCTGCATGCATCAATCCCCTGCCCGGCCGCGTTCCCTGGTTTTGGGATCGACCTCGCGCTACCGGCGCGAAGCGCTCGAGCGCCTGAAACTGCGTTTCGAGGTCGCAGCCCCGGACGTGGACGAGACCCCGCAGCCCGCAGAAGCCCCACGCGCCCTGGCCCTGCGCCTGGCCCTGGCCAAGGCGCGCGCCGTGGCGCAGCAGCACCCCGAGGCGCTGGTGATCGGCGCGGACCAGGTCGCCGACTTGGCCGGCGAGCCCCTGGGCAAGCCGATCCGGCACGAACACGCCGTGCAACAACTGCGCCGGATGCGCGGTCAGACCGTGGTGTTTCACACAGCGGTTTCCCTGGTATGCCTGGCCACCGGCTTCGAGCAGGTGGACCTGGCCCCCGTGGAGGTGCGGTTCCGCCCCCTGTCCGACGATGAAATCGAGCGCTACCTGCGCGCCGAACAACCTTACGACTGCGCAGGCAGCGCCAAGAGCGAGGGACTGGGCATCGCGCTGCTGGACGCCATCCAAAGCGACGACCCGAGCGCCCTCGTCGGCCTGCCCCTGATACGCACCTGCCGCATGCTGCGCGCCGCCGGGGTGCCACTGCCATGAACGCCGGCACCGCCGGCGCGGGCACCCTGTACCTGGTTCCCGCCCCGCTCGATTTTGGCTGCGCCACGCAGGCTCCGCTGCAGGACGTGCTGCCCGCCGCCACCTTGCAGACTGCGGCCCGGCTCGGGCACTGGCTGTGCGAGAACGCAAAGAGCGCACGCGCCTACCTCAAGCGCGTCGATTCCCTCCACCCCCTGAGCACCCCGCTGCAGCAACAGCAGATCACGGAACTGCCGCGCGCAGTGCACAAGAAGGGCGACCATGGCGACAGCGGCGCCGCCCGGTTCGACGCCCGCCCGCTGCTCGCGGCCGCTCTGGCCGGCAACGACATCGGCCTGCTCAGCGAAGCCGGCATGCCCGCGGTGGCCGACCCGGGCGCTGGCGTGGTGCGCGCCGCACACGCGCTTGGCCTGCGCGTGGCGCCGCTGGTAGGGCCCGTGTCGCTGCTGCTGGCCCTGGCCGCCAGCGGCCTGAACGGGCAGCACTTCGCCTTCGTGGGCTACCTGCCGCAGGACGCGCAGGCGCGCGCTCAGCGCATCAAGGAGTTGGAGGGCGTCGCGCTCAGAACGGACCAGACCCAGATTTTCATCGAGACCCCGTACCGCAACGCCGCCCTGTGGCAGGCGCTGCTGCAAACGCTGCAAGCCCACACGCGCCTGGCGCTGGCGCACGGACTGACGCTGCCGGATGCACACATCCAGAGCCGCTTGGTGCGCGAATGGCGCGGACAAGCCACGCCCCCGACAACCGCACCCCCGCCGTGTTTGCGCTGGGCCGCTGAAAAATCGCCGGGGTGACGCACGGGATGCAGCGGGATGCCGCAGCGCAGGGCTATTATTCTGCGCATGACCCAAGACCTCTTCCGCCAGGACGCGTATCTGCGCGAATGCAGCGCCCGCATCACCGCTGTCACCGATGCCGGCGCCATCGTGCTCGACCGCAGCGTGTTCTACCCGCAAAGCGGCGGCCAGGCCGGTGACAGCGGCGTGTTGGTGCTGGCCGACGGCAGCAGCGTCGCCATCGCCGACACCCGCAAGGGCAAGGACGCCGACGGCCATGCCACGCATGACATCGTGCATATCCCCGCCCCGGCGCAGCAAGACGAGCGCGCGGCGCAATGGCTGCCCGGCACCGCGGTCACCGCACGCATCCACTGGGAGCGCCGCCACCGCATGATGCGCTTGCACAGCACCACGCACCTGCTGTGCCATCTGGTGCCCCATCTGGTCAACGGCTGTTCGATCACGCCCGACTACGCCAGGCTGGACTTCGCGATGACCGACCCGCTCGACAAGGAGACCCTGAGCGCCGGCATCGCCGCGCTCGTGGCCGCCGCGCATCCGCTCAGCGTGGGCTCGATCAGCGACGAGGAACTCGACGCCAACCCCGCACTGGTCAAAAGCATGAGCGTGCAGCCCCCGCGCGGCACGGGGCGTATCCGCACCATCCGCATCGGCGGGCACAGTGCATCCGCTGCGCTGATCGACCTGCAACCCTGTGGCGGAACGCACGTGGCCAACACCGCCGAGATCGGCGCCGTGGTGGTCACCAAGATCGAAAAAAAGAGCGCCACCACCCGCCGGGTGATACTGGGCTTTGCCCCGTGAGTCCCGCGACCCCTGGTGCGGTCGTATCCAAGGGCGCGGAATTGAACCCGGGCCCTTGATGCGTTGGCTCATCCGGGGGCCGATCCGCGCAGCGGGGCCGGATGGCAGCCGTTCGAACTTCAGACACCCTTTTCACACAGGCATCCATCATGGCGACATCCACTATGGTTCCACGCATCGAGAACCTGAAGGTGCAGAATTTTCGGGCGCTCAAGGACATTGAACTCAAGAACATCACACCGCTGACTGTTTTGCTCGGCCCCAATGGCAGCGGAAAGTCCACGCTGTTCGACGTGTTCAACTTCCTGTCGGAATGCTTTCAGAGCGGCCTGCGCCAGGCCTGGGATCGCCGTGGCCGCGGCAAGGAGTTGAAAACACGCGGCTCGGAGGGCCCCGTGGTCATTGAGCTCCAGTATCGGGAGCGACCCAAGACGCCCCTGATCACCTACCACCTGTCCATCGACGAGACCTCCAAAGGTCCGGTCGTGGCCGAGGAATGGCTGGCGTGGAAGCGCGGTCAGCGCGGGCGACCCTTCAGGTTTCTGGAGTATCGCAGTGGCGCGGGCAGCGTCATCAGCGGCGAACACCCCGATGAAAAAGACCAACGCCTGGAAGTCCCCTTGCGCGCGCCCGATCTGATTGCCGTGAACACCCTGGGGCAAATCGCCCAGCACCCCCGCGTGGCTGCCTTGCGTGACTTCATTACCGACTGGTATGTGTCCTACCTGTCGGTGGACAGCACGCGCACGCAACCTGAATCAGGGCCGCAGGACCGGCTGTCCAAAACCGGCGACAACCTGCCCAACGTCATCCAATACCTCATGGAAAGCCATAGGGATCAGTTCGATCGGATCATGCAGGTATTGCGCGCGCGCATTCCGAGGCTGGAGCGCATCGACGCATCGCCAATGCCCGATGGCCGACTGCTGCTGCAAGTCAAGGATGCGCCCTTTGAACAGCCCGTGCTGTCGAAGTTCGCCTCCGACGGCACGCTCAAGATGCTGGCCTACCTGACGGTGCTCTACGACCCGACCCCCCGCAGTTCATCGGCATCGAGGAGCCCGAGAACTTTCTGCACCCGCGGCTATTGCCCGAGTTGGGCGAAGAATGCCACCGGGCCGCCGAGCGGACACAGTTGCTGGTCACCACGCATTCCCCGTTCTTCCTGAACAGTTGCCGCCCACAGGAAGTGCGCATCCTGTACCGGGACGAGCAGGGCTTCACACAGGTGCGTACCGCCAGCGACATTCAGGGAATTGCAGATTTCATGGACGCCGGGGCATCGCTGGGACATCTGTGGATGGAAGGCCATTTCGGCATGAGCGACCCGTTGCGCAATCAAGGCGCGCCATGTTCCTTGGTCGGCACGGCACCGGGTGCAAAAAGGTCTCGCCGTGGCGATTGATACCTTGCATGTGCTGGTGGAAGAGCCTTCCATGGAGGTCACGCTGCAACAGTTGCTCCCCTGCATGCTGCGCCAGGGCATAAAGGCCGAGATACGCCAGTTCCAGTGCAAGAACGACCTGCTCAAACAACTTCCTCAGCGGTTGGCGGGCTACGCCCAGTGGCTTCCCGAGACGGCCATGGTGCTGGTCATTGTGGATCGGGACAATGACGACTGCCTGGAACTCAAGGCACGGCTGGAGCAATTGGCTCACGCAGCGGGACTGGGCACCCGAAAGGCCCCCAGGAACGGGAAATTTCAGGTCATCAACCGCATTGCCATCGAAGAATTGGAAGCCTGGTTTTTTGGCGACTGGGCTGCCGTCAAAGCGGCCTATCCCAAGGTAGATGCCGGGGTGTCAAAAAACCCTGCTGTCGCAGCCCCGATGCCATTCAGCGCGGCACCTGGGAAGCGATGGAGCGTGAATTGCAGAAAAAGGCTTATTTCAAACAAGGCCTGCGCAAATTGGAGTTGGCTCAATCGGTGGCCAAGCACATGGATATTTCCAAGAACTGCTCACCCAGCTTTCAGTGCCTGAGGGACGCATTGGCCCAGTTGTGAAACACCGGTTTCCCTTGGGGAAATGGCGTTTCACAACCTTGTCCGTTAAACAAGGCTTTCGCTTGACGGAACAACGCCGGGATAGCACCGAACCCCCACCGAGTCCCCACCGAGTCCCCTCGGTGCTTTGGATCGGCGCCTGTCAACCGTGCCTCCGCGCTCTTTTTGAAAAAAACAGACAAATCGGCACGGCCATCCCCATGCTCAGCACCCCGATGGCCGCGAAACCCCCGCTTTGCGCCACCGGGGCCCCCACCATCAGCAACAGGCCAAAGAGCAGTGGAGCGCCCGCGTTGACACCACGAAACGCCAGCGTGACGCGCGCGCCCCAGAGCGCCGATTCTTGTCTTGTCGTCAGCCGCTCGAAAATTCCCTGCCGAATCCGGATTCGGGACAGGTTGAACCCGAACCCTATCGCAAAAGCGAGGCCTATGGATGGAAGCATTTCGACGGACCGAATAAGCAGCGCGTCACCGAGCACCACGGCAAAGCAGGCCGCATGACCGAGGTATTCCCGCCCCGAAAAGCGCACGAACGTGGCCAAGAGCGCGCCAACCCCTGCCGCGGCACTCACGAAACCATAATCTGCCGCAGACATTCCGGGTCGGCTTTCGAAAATCAGCGGGACAAAGAAATTGAAACCGCTGAGCTGGATCGCCAAAAATGCCATTCCCGTGAGCAATAGCCACAGCGGGCGGTCTGCTCCATGCCGCTGCGCCGGCTTTTCTGCCAGGGGGACGCCGGATTTTTCCGGGGCTTCTTCATCCATGCGGATCGATGCTGCGGAAAACAAGAGCAGCAGGCTGCTGGCAAAACTGGCGGCGATCCCGAAAAACACCAATCCCGTTCCCGAGCGCGCAATCAAAATGCCGGCCAGCGCGTTTCCTACAAAGACGCCGCACTGCAGGGCCGTTTGCGAGAGCCGCGCCGAAGTCCCGGCGTCAAGCATTCCCGCAACGGTCAATTGCCCCATCAAGGTCTCTATGCATTGCTGGCTGATGAAGCTGATGCATGTCAGTCCGGCAGCGACTGCAATCAGGGTACCCAGGTTCGATGAACCCCCTGCCATTCCCAGCAAAATGGTCGCCACCGCTCCCGCGATTCTGGGCCCGATGATCATGCGCAAGGGATGCTGCTCCACCGCCCGGCGCATCGGCGGGAACAGCAGCTGCGCCAAAAACGGCACAATATTCATGATGCACAGGACGACCCCGATAAAGAGGGGCGACTGGCCCATGCGGGCACTGGTCCAGAGCAGCGTCACGGTGATCATGCCCTCACCGACCATGGTCAGGGACAGCAGGGTCACGAAAATCGCAAGAGGGGCTTTCCGCATCCTGGCCATCAGGCAATCTCCCACAGGGCAGCAGAACGCTCCAACTCCCTGATGCGCCGTATGTCGGCTTCCAGCGCTTCCGGATCATCGTGCGACAGTTCGAAAAGGGCCGGGCAGGTGACCAAGTCAACGGTTCTTGATATTCTGTTGCCCGGAGCCACGAACCACTTTTCCCGCACAAAAGAGGCCAGGGACCGGATCGCCTCGGCTCCCGGCGTGGCCACCAAGGTACCAGCGCGGTCAGAAATCAAAAACGCAATGCATGCGGTTTTCCTCCGGATAATCCGAAGCGTTTCTCCGATGCATGATTCCGGCAGATACGAGTCGATGATGGCGTCGATGAACGAAGGAGAAAAATTGGCGTCAATCACCGACGCACCCATGCCGCCGTGGGCCCGCGCCGCGATTTCCACCAGCAGCGGACCGCTTGCCGTCAGCATGACCTCGATATGAACCGGCCCCACACGCACGCCGACGGCCCTGGCCACGGCCTCACAGTAGGAGCGCATTCTGGCGTCAAGCGCGGGATCGTCCGGTGCGAAAAAGTCTATCCTGTCATACACCATCGCGCCGTCCCGGTTGATTTTGCGGTATTTGCCGATCGCAAAAACGGTCAGCACCTGGTTCGAGACGACGCCATCGACCGTGTATTCATCGCCCACCATGAACTCCTGAACCAGCACACCGCAGGTGTTTTTCCCGTACTTGTCGACTCCGTCCAGGATTGTCGATGCATGCCGCGCGAGCGCGTCCCGTGCCTCGCAGACCCGAACCAGATCGCTTCCGGAACTGGCCTCGGGCTTGACGACCACCGGGTACCCTGTCGCCTCGGCCCAGGCGATGCAGTCCGCAAGACAGCCGCAGCGCGCCTGGCGGCACAGCGCAATTCCGGCCTCTCTGACCGCTTGGGCCATCGCGGTTTTGTTCCGGCGCCATGCGCTCGTCTCCGGATCGTTGCCCGCCAACCCAAACCGCGCCGCGAGTTCCTCGGCAAGGCATACGCCACTCTCGGCGCCGGGAATGATGGCGTCATAAGCGTCCCGCGCGATCAGCGCATCAAAGTCCTTATCCGTGCATGCGCGCGACCAGCTAACATCCATCCCGGAAGATTCCGCAGACGCCGAGAAAATCGCAGCGCACAAGAAACCGCGCTCCAGCGCCCGCTGGGCAATAAAATAACCGGCCGATGTTGGATCAACAATGGCGACCGTGATGTTTGTATTCATGGATGGCGCTTTCACGTTCTTTCTCTGTACAAAAGCAGCATCCTATCTGAAATGGAGCCAAACGATGCCGGTAAATTCTGCCAATCTGACCACCAAAACGGACCGATCGAGAAAAATCCTCTTTGTCGGCTACGACGATCTGACCCTGCTCGACTTGGCCGGGCCGATGCAGGCCTTTGATGCGGTGAATGTTCTGCGCCGCAAAATGGGCAAACCACCTGCTTATGCGATCCGATTGCTTGCCAGTCAATCGGGCCGGTTACAAACGGACGTCGGCGTCCCTGTCGAAGCGGGCGCGTGGCAGGAGGAGACCGGAGATGATCCCCATCTGGTGGTAGTCCCGGGGGGACCCGGCGTATGGAACCCGCAGACCCAGGCCACGGTCAGCGCGTATTTGCGATCACAATCGGAAACTGCCGAGATCGCAGCTGTGTGTATCGGCGCCTTTCTGCTGGGACACGCCGGCCTGCTTGACGAAAAACGGGTAGTCACCCATTGGCGCTACTGCCGGAAGCTGCAAACGGATTTTCCGACCGCATATGTCGATGCCGATCCGATCTTTATCCATGATGGAAATATCTGGACCTCGGCGGGAGTGACTGCGGGAATCGATCTGGCCCTGGCCATTATTGAAAGAGACCATGGTCATTCCCTGGCGGCAGACGTCGCACGTGGTCTGGTCGTATTTCTCAAACGCCCGGGCGGGCAATCGCAATACAGCAAATTGCTTGAGGCACAATCGGCCGTGGCCGACGGCAAACTATCCGACCTGCATGCATGGATTGCGGACAACCTGCACCGTCCATTGTCGGTGGAAACGCTTGCCGCACAGGCTGGAATGTCCCTGCGAAGTTTCGCGAGATACTATGTGGAGAAAACCGGCGTCACACCAAGGCGGGCCATAGAGAATCTGCGTGTGGATACCGCGCAACGCATGTTGCTTGACTACCCGCAACTGAGTTTGAAACGCATCTCGGACAAATGCGGCTTTGCTGACGATGAGCGCATGCGGCGCACCTTTATCCGGCATTTTGGTATGCCGCCATCCGAGCTGCGCCAGCGTTTTGCATCGAGCGCTGCGGGTTGATTAGACGTTTGGGCGGTTCAGCGATTTGCACAAGGTATGCGCTCATGTGACGCCACCAAGGCCCATCCATCCATAACAAAAAATCGCCATTCCACCCACGTAGCAGGCACTTGGTCAGCGCACCTTGCAGCGGCAAGACGGTGAGCGAAAGCGGGCGGTTGCAGCTGGACCTTGAGATCACCGATGGCGGGCAGTTCGACACCGATGGCAAGGCCCGCGGCGCCATCACCAGACACGATCCCCTCGGGGAGGGGCGCTTGGGGGCGCTCCCGTTGCACCGAGGCCGCCAACAGCGCGTGCGGCCGCGGCCACATGGAGCCGCGAGGACCCCGCGCGACCCCGCCTGGATCACATGCACGCCGCCAGGGTTAACGCTTATTGTTATTGGTTTGCCCGGATGGTCACATCCGGATGCAGGCCGATACTGCACATTCGGGTCTGGCCTGGGTGCCAGACCCGGGTTTTCTGCGTTTCCGTTTCCCCCCCCAAGTCCACAGGATTGCATTTCATGGCAAGCGTCACGATCCGGTCAGTGAAGAAAAATTTCGGCGATGTCGCGGTGCTGCACGGCGTGGACATCGACATCCACGATGGCTCGTTCACCGTGCTGGTCGGCCCCTCCGGCTGCGGCAAGTCCACCCTGCTGCGCATGATCGCCGGGCTGGAAGAGATCAACGGCGGCGATATCCTGATCGGCGAGCGGCGCGTGAACGACCTGCCGCCCAAGGACCGCGACATCGCCATGGTGTTCCAGAACTATGCGCTCTACCCGCATATGACGGTGCGCAACAACATGGCCTTTGCGCTGACGCTGGCGAAAACCGCCAAGGCCACCATCGAGGCCAAGGTCCAGCGTGCCGCCGAGATCCTGGCGCTGGCGCCGCTGCTCGAGCGTTACCCGCGCCAGCTCTCCGGTGGCCAGCGCCAGCGGGTGGCCATGGGCCGGGCCATCGTGCGCGACCCGCAGGTGTTCCTGTTCGACGAGCCGCTGTCGAATCTCGACGCCAAGCTGCGCGTGGCCATGCGCAGCGAGATCAAGGAGTTGCACCAGCGCCTGAAGACCACGTCGATCTACGTCACGCACGACCAGATCGAGGCCATGACCATGGGCGACAAAATCGTGGTCATGCGCGACGGCCGCATCGAGCAGACGGGCAGCCCACTGGACCTGTACGACCACCCGGCGAACCAGTTCGTCGCCGGCTTCATCGGATCGCCCGCGATGAACTTCCTGCCGGGCACGCTGCGCGTGCGCGAAGGGGCGGCCCGGGTGGAACTCCGGGATGGCACGCAACTGAATGCGCCGCTGCAAACCGGCGGCGTCGATGGGCAGCCGGTGATCTACGGCACCCGGCCCGAGCATCTGAGCCTGGTCAGCGACGGCGGTGACGGCATCCCGGCCCAGGTGGTGGTGATGGAGCCCACCGGCATGGATACCTTCGTGGCCTGCCGGCACCACCACGGCACCGAGCTGTCTGCGGTGTTTCGCGAGCGCTATGACTTCGCGCCGGGCAGCAGCATCCGCCTGCAGCCCGATCTGCAGCGCGCGCATCTCTTTGACGCAGGCACCGGCCAGCGCTTGAGCGCCTGAGCCAGGTTCCGCCGGCCGTCCCACTTCCTCACCGAGGAGCGATTCAAATGAGCGCGTTCCATCGCCGCAGGTTTCTGGAGGGGTCTGCCGGGGTTGCGGCTGCGGCATCGCTGGGCGCCGGCAGCGCGCTGTTCGCGGCGTCGGCGCACGCGCAGACGCTGCGTTTCAGGCCCGAGCAGGGGGCCCGCTTGCGCGTGCTGCGCTGGAGCCGCTTCGTGCAGGGAGACATTGACGCCTACATGGCGAACGTCCGGAAGTTCCAGGACGCGACCGGCGTCGAGGTGCGGGTGGACAACGAGGGCTGGGAAAACGTGCGCCCCAAGGCGGCCGTGGCGGCGAACACCGGCGCCGGGCCGGACATCATCCTGTCGACCAACGACGACGCCAACCTGTACCCCGACAAGCTGCTGGACGTGACCGACTTGGCCGAGTACCTGGGCAATAAGTACGGCGGCTGGTACCCGGCGGTGCAGCAGTACCTGCGGCCGGACGGCAGGAAGTGGCTGGGCCTGGGTCTGGGCACCAGCGGCTCGCTGATCGTCTACCGCGAGAGCATGCTGAAGGCGGCCGGCTTCGAGCGCTTTCCCAAGGACACCGCGGGCTTTCTCGCGCTGCTCCAGGCGCTCAAGGAGAGGGGCACGCCGGGCGGCAGAGCTTCTTGCGCGCGGTGGTGCTGCTGCCCTGGATCGTTCCCACGGCGCTGTCGGCGATCGCCTTCTGGTGGATTTTCGACGCGCAGTTTTCCGTCATCAGCTGGGTGCTCGTGAAACTGGGGCTGCTGGACCATTACATCGACTTCCTGGGCGACCCGTGGAATGCGCGCTGGTCCACCATCGCCGCCAACGTGTGGCGCGGCGTTCCCTTCGTGGCCATCTCGCTGCTCGCCGGGTTGCAGACCATCTCGCCCGCGTACTACGAGGCCTCGGCCATCGACGGCGCCACGGCCTGGCAGCAGTTCCGGCGCATCACCTTGCCGCTGCTCTCGCCGATGATCGCGGTGGTGATGACCTTCTCGGTGCTCTTTACCTTTACCGATTTCCAGCTGATCTACGTGCTCACGCGCGGCGGCCCGCTGAATGCGACGCACCTGATGGCCACCCTGGCTTTCCAGCGCGGGATCTCGGGCGGTGCGCTGGCCGAGGGGGCGGCGATTGCGACGCTGATGGTCCCCTTCCTGCTGGCGGCCATCGCGTTCAGCTACTTCGGCCTGCAACGCCGCGCCTGGCAGCAAGGCGGCCAATGAGCGCCAACGCCAGCAAGGACAGGCCGGGAGGAGGAATGGATTTTCTGCGCTCCATGCCCAGGCGCTGGGTGACGGTGTACATCCCGGTGCTGTGCTTTGTCCTCGTGCTGCTCTTTCCCTTCTACTGGATGGCGGTCACGTCCCTGAAGCCGAACAACGAACTGCTCTCGCGCGAGAGCAACCCCTTCTGGATCGTCGGGCCCACGCTCGCGCATTTCCAAAAGCTGTTGTTCCACACCGGGTACCCGGCCTGGTTGTGGAACACCGTCGTGGTCTCGGTGGTGTCCACGGGAATCTCGCTGGTGCTGTCGGTGCTCGCGGCCTATGCCATCGAGCGCCTGCGCTTCCAGGGCGCCAAGCCGGCCGGTGGCGCGATCTTCCTGGCGTACCTGGTGCCGCCCTCGATCCTGTTCATTCCGCTGGCCGCGATCGTCGTCAAGCTGGGGCTGTTCGACAGCCGCATGGCGCTGATCCTGACCTATCCGACCTTTCTCATTCCCTTTGGCACCTGGCTGCTGATGGGCTACTTCCGCTCGATTCCCTACGAGTTGGAGGAATGCGCGCTCATCGACGGGGCCTCGCGCTGGCAGATCCTGGTGAAGATCGTGCTGCCGCTGGCGGTGCCGGGCCTCATCTCGGCCGGCATCTTCGCCTTCACCCTGTCGTGGAACGAGTTCATCTACGCGCTCACCTTCATCTCGTCCTCCGAGAGCAAGACGGTGCCGGTGGGCGTGGTGACCGAACTGGTGGAAGGCGACGTCTACCACTGGGGCCCGCTGATGGCCGGCGCCTTGCTGGGCTCGCTGCCGGTGGCCTTTGCGTATTCCTTCTTTGTCGAGCACTACGTGTCCGGGCTGACCGGGGCGATCAAGGAATAGTGCGCATCCGGGTGTCCGTAGCCGGGCGGCGGGGGGGCTACGGGGCGCCGCGTTCAGGCGACGCCATTGGATTTGAACCATCGTAACTACTCAGCCC